>JBDUAL010000254.1:0-3858 GCA_040004685.1 Anaerolineaceae bacterium
ACACGGAGTTGAAAGCCATGGCCGCTTACCTGCACCGCGGCCTCAAGCCGGTGACCAACAAGGTGCAGGACAGCGAAGGCCCGCCGGACTTCTGGGCCAGTGCCTACACAGTCCAGGCTATTGGCCCATACCCACCGCCGGCCTACCCGACCGTAAACGAGAAATAGCGCGTAGGAGCTACCCCTGCCCGGCATTAGCCGGGCGGGGGTAACGCGACTGTTCGAAGAGTGTAAGAAAACCTTTCTTGGCCTCCGGTGCTCGAAACTTGATGGGAACCAGACCGTACGGGCACGAATAGACGCATCCTGTCGATGCGTTCCACGTTGCCAGCCGGCTCAAACTTCTCGTCGAGATTCGTCCTTATGAAGCGCTCACTGATTGCCCTAATAGCTCTCGCCGCCGTTTCCGGCGCAGCCGGATCGGTCCAGGCTCAGGCACCTGGGCAAGCACCGCCAGGCGCGCAGCAGCCTCCAGCCGCCGCCGGCGAAATCCGCGGCACAGTAATGGACGCTGAAGCCAAGACGCCAATCGCCCGGGCATCTGTCACCGTTCGCAACAAGGCGGGTACGACGCTCGTTGCCGGCGCCTACGCAAATGCGGACGGGACTTTCCGAGTCCAGGGTCTCCGCCCGGGTGCATACAGCGTTCGAATCACGTACATCGGCTACGGTCCGAAAACGCAGGAGATCACGATCGCCCCGGCGTCGCCGCTCGCAAACATCGGCAGCGTCGCGCTCTCGCGTGTCGCGGTTGCGCTTCAGGGAGTAGAAGTGAACAGCGCCAGGCCGACGATCACAATCGAGCCCGACCGCAACTCCTATCGCGCAAAGGACGTCGCACCAGCGGCAGCAAATGCCAGCGACGTGCTTGACGCGACGCCATCCGTGCAGGTTGACGGCGACGGGAAGATCAGTCTCCGCGGCAATGAAAACGTCGCGATCCAGATAAACGGCCGGCCGTCGCCGATTACGGGACCGCAGCTCGCCGCGTACCTGAAGCAGATCCCCGCATCGATCGTCGATCGCATCGAAGTCGTTCCCAATCCTTCCGCCAAGTACGATCCGGAAGGCATGGCGGGCATCATCAACATCGTGCTCAAGCAAAACGCTGACCTGGGGCTCAGCGCCGGATTGACGGCAGGTGGCGCCGCCCCGGACCGCTACAACGCCGGCGGCAACCTCGGCTACCAGACCGGGCCGCTCACGCTGTTCAATACGGTCGGTCTCAACGCCGACAACCGCAACGTCGGCGGCATCAACAATCGCGAGCGACTCGCCGCGCTTGGAGTGCCCCTCTCGTTTACAAACCAGGATATCGACGGAGAGACGACGAACTCGGGCCAGAACTTCAACACGAACGCCGATTACAAGTTCAACCCGCGTGATGTCTTGTCGAACGCGCTGGTGCTCAGCCACCACACAACCGGTGACGACTCGCAAAGCGGCTACTCGGAGCTCAACGGCGGCGGCTCGCTTCTCGACCGATACAACCGGTTCAAGAACACCGCCGGCTCAGGCACGCTGATCGACGAAGACTTGTCCTTCAAGAGGACATTCGAACCCCGCAAGCACGAGCTTTCGGCCGAGATTCGCGGCAACAGGTCGCATGACCTCGAGAACAGCGCGCTGTGGCGGCAGCCACTCACGGCCGGCGCAAGCCCGCTGGAAGGAGAAAGGGACACGATCAACGCGAGGGCGTATCAGCTAACTGGCCAGCTGGACTATATGAAGCAGCTTGCCACCCGCACGAAGGTCGAGACGGGGTACAAGGGAAATGCCCGCTGGCTGGACCGGGATTACCTGGTGACCAAGGACCCGCTCGGCACAGGCGCGTGGGCTCGCAGCAATCTGACCAACTCGTTCAGCTTCAATGAAACAGTGAACGCGATTTATGGTGTGCTGAGTCAGGGCGTCGGGAAGGTCGAGCTTCAGGCTGGCCTGCGCGGTGAGTACGCCTCGCGCAACTTCTCGCTCGCAAATCCAACGACGAGCTATCCCCACAGCTATGGTAGTCTTTTCCCGAGCGGCGTCATTCTCTACAAGCCGAATGACGCTGATCAGATCAAGCTCAGCTATTCGCGCCGCATCAGGCGCCCCGGAACACAGGAGCTGAATCCATTCCCGTCGTTCTTCGACGTCCAGAATGTCTTCATCGGGAATCCGAAGCTCAGCCCGGAATACACTGATGCACTCGAGCTCGGGTTCTCCCGGAACGGACAGTTGGGAACCATCCAACTGTCGCCGTTTTACCGTCGCACGACCAACGTCATTCGCGTCGCGATCAACACCGCCGACGTAATTGACGGGCGGGAAGTCACGTCCATCTCGTTCCAGAATCTGGCAACGAGCAATTCCTGGGGATCGGACCTCAACGGCTCGCTCCGGCTCGGGAAGATGTTCAATGGCTTTTCAAGCTTGAATGTCTTCAAGATGGTGACTGACGGCGGCTCGATATCGAGTCTCTCATCGAATGCTGTGACGTGGTCGGCGCGGGTGGGCGGAAACCTGACGGTCGATCCGACGCTGACGCTCAGTGCATTCTACTTCTACCGGGCACCGACAAATATCGAGAGAGGTCGCTTCGAGGCGATGCAGAGTGCCCAGCTCTCGATGCGGAAGAAGGTGATGGGCGACCAGGCGGCGGTGAGTCTTCGCGTTGCCGATCCTTTCAACACCCTGAAGTTCAGGGTCAACGTGGGAGACGACAACGTCAGGCAGCTCACCACGCGCACATTTGACCAGCGCGCGGTATACCTCACCTTTCAGTACAACTACGGGAGGCCGCCAAAGATCAGGCAGGCCCCGCCGCAGCCGCAGGACCAGCCAAGCGGCGGCTTCGCGCCACCGCCGTAAGCGGCTGATACCGCGGAGTCAGCGGGCCTTTACGGCCTTCGCTGTCTCCGCGGCAGCCAGTGTGAAAACTTCCACGGCAAAAGTGAATGTCCGCTGCTCGTTTGGGTTGAGCGCGCCGACACCGATGATCTGACGGCCGATCTCTTCGCCTCGCTCATTTCGAATCGTTACCGACACCGAGTATTCCCACGGCTCGCCTACATTCGGGTTGCGCACCTTTCCCTCGACGCGGAGCGCGGAAAAGCTTGGTTGCGCGCTCTGCGTCCTGAAGGGATCGGATTGAAGGTGATGCTTGCAGGCCGGACAGAATCTCGCGCTCGCGAGAATAGTGGCCTTGCAGTGCGGGCAGGTTCGCGATTTTCCGGGAGTACTGCCCGCATTGCTCATGAAGCCTGGCCGAGCTCCATTCTGAGGCCGGAGGTCTGCGCCTTCTCATCCCACCCGAATTCGGCCTGGCCGCGCATCCGCGATCCAGCAGCTACGGTGAGCGATCCGGCTTTGAGATCGCCGTTCAGCACGCCCGTCTCGAGCAGCTCCACCCGTGACGCAGCATCGACATTACCTTCGAGTTCGCCACCGATGATGACAGTGCTCGCCCGAACGCCGCCGGTGACTTTCGCGCCGGGCTCGATTGTGAGATTCCCCTGCACGTGAACGTCGCCCTTGAACTTGCCGGCAACGCGAACGTGACCCGATCCCTCGATCTTTCCTTCTATCGCAAGATCAGCGGCGATGAGAGTCTCCTTCGACTCGGCTCGCGCGCGAGGTGGCTGGTTGTAGTTGGTAGAAGAGCGGGTGATATCTTCTTCCTTTCTCGGGGCTGATTCCTGGGGCATCGGGGCGGGCTCCTTCCGTGCTGGGGTTGGCTCTTTCCAGATTGACATGCTGGTGACTCCTGTCGTTGACGCAGAATGTTTGCAGGTGCTTTCGTAGCGGCCCTCGGGCCCTGTCGTAAACTAGCCGGAAAACGCGGTAAGCGTTAAGCGGGACACCCGCTGAGCGCTGA
>JBDUAL010000255.1:0-3838 GCA_040004685.1 Anaerolineaceae bacterium
CAGTTGAAGTCGTGACGACGGAGCATGTTCGGCCTGCATCGAAAACAGCACCGAATCACAACGTGTGAGTGACGTCACGGAACGGTCACATCACTCGGACGGTCCATAGGTGTTTCAACGTAAGCGTCCGGCAAACCCATCTTGAAGGGTGCCGGTAGAAGCCTGAGAATCGGGCATGGCGGAAACGGCGCGAGCGGTCGAGATGCGGCGGGTGATGGCGGAGTTTGAGAAAAGCGGGGTATCGCGGCGGGTATTTTGCGAAAAGGGCGGCATCGCGATCAGCACCTTCGATTACTGGAGGCGGGAGTTGGCGAAGAGACCGCCCGAGAGAGCCCAACTGGTGGCGGTGAAGGTGGCGGAGGCCGAGCCGCGATTCGCGCTGGTGCTGGCCAACGGGCGGCGTATCGAGTGTTCGGGCGAAGACGATCTGGCGCGGCTGATCCGTATGGCCGAACAGTCGTGATGTTTGGACTCACGACGGCGACCAGGATCTACATCGCGGTCGAAGCGATCGACATGCGCAAGGGGTTCGAGGGACTGCACGGGCTGGTGCGAGATCACTTGGGGCAAGATCCGCTGAGTGGACATCTGTTCTTGTTCACGAACAAGACGCGCACCCGGTTGAAGGCGCTGGTGTGGGATGGCAGCGGATTGGGGGTGTGCGGGAAGCGCCTGGAGAAGGGCCGCTTTCATTGGTCGGAAGTGGGCCGGAAGCCGAAGCGCGAAGCGTGACGCTATGCGCCGAAGAGCTGGCGATGCTGGTGGGCGGACTGGATCTGAAGAAATCGGTGGAGCGGCGGTGGTATCGCAAGACGGCGTGACGATCCGGTCACTGACCACACACTGACCGTAAGTCTCTGGAACATTTTCGCGTTCTGGCGTAGGATGGGTCATCGCTCATGGACACGCTCGATTCCCAAGCCCACATCGCAAAACTGGAGCGTGATCTGGCGTGGGCGAATCTGAAGATCCGTGCGCTTGAGGAAGCGCTTCGCAAGGAGCGCATCGAAGAGTACGGATCGAAGAGCGAGACGCTGAGCGCCCTGCAGCTGAAGTTACTGGACGAAGAGCCGGGCGTGAAGCGCGAGGAAGTGGAAGCCGAATCGCGGCGTGAGCCGGTGACGCCGCGCACTCCGCGTGAGGACCAATCTCGACGCCGGGCCGCATCCAGGCCGCATGCCTTTACCCGAAACGCTGCCGCGCGTGGAAGAGGTGATCCCGTGCGCCGATCCGCATTGCAAGACGTGCGGCGGTGAAACCAAGATCATCAGCTACGACGAAAGCGAGGTGCTGGATCGCGAGCCGGCCAAGTGGTTCGTGCGCGTGACCAAGCGCGAGAAACGGAGTTGCGGAAAATGTTCCAGCGTGCCGATGCCGCAGCTTGGGCCGCGGATCGTGGAAAAGGGCCTGGCCGGCGACCGTGTGGTGATCGAGACGGTGGTGGCGAAGTACGTGGACCACCTGCCGCTGTACCGGCAGGAAGCGATACTGGAGCGTGAAGCGGGAGCGGAGCTCTCCCGAGCCACGCTCGATGGCTGGGTGATGAAGGTGGGCGAGTTGCTGCAACCCATCGTCGAAGCGATGCGGCGCGATCTGCTCGGCGCGCCGTATTTACAGGCTGATGAGACGATCGTACCGGTGCAGACGCGCGATAAACGAGGATCGGATCATCAGGCGTACTTGTGGCAGTACGGCAAGCCCGGCGGTGAAACGGTGTTCGATTTTCAGCTGGGCCGAGGACGCGAAGGCCCGAAGAAGTTTCTTGGCGATTGGCGCGGCATTCTGCAAACCGACGGCTATCAGGCTTACGATTCGATTGGCGGCGAGGGCTTGCTTCACGTGGGCTGCTGGGCGCACGCCCGGCGCAAGTTCGTCGATGCGGTGAAGGTAAATCGAGAAGATGCTGCCGCCATCGCGATGGTCACGCGCATGGACGCGCTGTTTCTGATTGACCACGAGGCGCGCGGGAAGAACCGGGCGGCGGCGGAACGCTTCGCTCTGCGCCCCGATCACGCCCGAAGCTGGCTCGACGAAATCCATGCAGAATGTTTGCGCGTGCGATCGAGCGTTCTGCCCAAGAGCGCGATGGGCCAGGCTGTGACGTACACGCTGAATCAATGGGACAAGCTGCGCAGGATCTTCGATCACGGCGAAGTGGAGCTGTCGAACAACCTGGCCGAGAACTCCATGCGCCCCATCGCGCTCGGCCGCAAGAACTGGCTGCACGTGGGCAGCGCGAAGTCCGGCCCAAGGTCGCCGCGATTCTCTCCCTGGTCGAATCCTGCCGGCGCTTGGGTGTGCTGGTGAAGAATTACCTGCTCGCCGTGCTCCCCGGCATGGCTTCACGGACTCTATCCGAAGTCCCCAATCTCACTCCTGCGCGCTGGGCAGCGTCACGTCTTTAACCTGGGTTCGTCGTAACGGTTACGTTTCAACGACACCCGTCGCGACTGGCACGACGCTTATCTCAGAGAGCGCAGCCAACGGGCTCACGCGGGCGGGACCGGGGACAGCCCGAATCGCCGTGGTCCTGAACTGCTGGGCAGATCTCGGGAAATAGGTCTCGATCCGGCGGCGGAGTCGGACCGGTCACTGAGGCTGGTTGTAGAGCTGTATTTCTTATGCCCGAAAGTGCTTGATTGTCGGCGTGCTTCCGCTTGGAAGTGAAAACCCGCTGCGGATCCCGTCGCCTTTCCGCGATCAAAGTTGAGCGGATCCCACCCTGAGGGGCGAACGACCGCCTCCGCAGGATCCCTCCCAACGAACCTCGTACTTCCGAAGTGAAGCAATGAGCCTCCCGGCCCGAGGTCCGTATACATCTTAATTGTTCGGTCGCATGAACTTTTTCCCGACTATAGGGCGAGAGCAGGCGCAAGAAATGCCCTGTGGTGCGCAATAATTCAATCTGCCATTACGCGGCCTCCTTTTTCAGGCTGTATTCGTGGTGCAAACCGCCCAGAACTGGCGTTGAGACAACGCGGGAATCCTGGGGCAGCTTGTGTCGGTGTGGGCCTGCCAGAACCTTGGCCTGGGATGGCTCTGGAATATCAGGTCCCAACGCGGAGTGTGGACGTCCTCGATTGTAGTAGCGGGAAAAGTCCTTGACCGTCCGCCGAAGATGACGCTGGTTGAACGGGATCAGATAGTCCAAGCACTCGCGCCGGATGGTTCCGATCAGCCGTTTACAGTAGGCATTCGCCATCGGGAGCGGACGGGAGTCCGGATGGGCCGCACGCCGAAGCCCTTCAGCGCGAGATCCAAGCCAGACGAAAAGATGCAGTCCCGGTCGTGGATGACGAACTCGTAGAGATGATCGAAGGTCAGGAACTCACGATGCGGCGAGAGCCGATCTCCATCGCGACGAAAACGTACATCACCCGGAAGGATGCGGTGACGGAGATCAAGAAGTCACAGGCCACGATTCCATTTGCGTGATTCCGCACGAATGTGGACCAACGCTGGTCCTTTGGTCCACGTCGGGGATCGTCCATCTTCAGGTATTTACGTACAGTGGCCGGGGAGATCAGAATTCCCAGTTTTAGCGAAAGCTCATCAGCGATGCGTTGCTCGCCCCAAGTAGGATTGTCGCGGTCCATCTGGCGGACCAACTCGCGCATATTCTTAGGCAACGGCGGGCGGCCTCGTTTCTGCGATTTCCAGCCCCAGAACGTGCGGAACGCCGTACGATGCCATTTGATGAACGTCGCGGGCTTGACGATCATGAGGGCTTCGCGCCAATCGAAAAACCGCACCAACGCGAGCATCGATAAGCGCGTTGGGCGCGATGCCTGTCGCGGCTTCACTTTGCGTTCCTTGAACAGCGCGAGTTGCTTTCGTA
>JBDUAL010000256.1:0-3833 GCA_040004685.1 Anaerolineaceae bacterium
CGGCCGGCAGTGGTCTCGCGACCTTGGGGTTGCCGGGTTCGGCGGGCGTGACCCAGTGTGCGAAGCCCTTGCCCGTGTCCTCCAGCGGCCCTTTGCTCGCTCGCCACACGGGTTGGAGATCATTCGCATTTGGCTGTAGCAGCTGAGGTTGGCCAGTGGTCACGTAGGTCACAATCGCCGGCCAGATGTTCCCGAGGAAGGGGTTGTCGCTTGCATCTTCCACCGCTACTCCGCCGAGCTTACCGTCGGTGATGAATTCGAGTTTGAACCCCACGCTGAAGACGTTCTCCAGCCAAATTGTCCGCGCGCCCGCGCCGCTGGACTCCTTGTAGGTGAACGCGACGCAGGCGACGTCTGGCGCCCAGCGGATCCCGCTGAGGTTTTCCGTGCGGTCAATGTTCACACCGTAAACATCAACGTTGCTGCTGGTTTGTACACTGTCCGCGCGGATCGCCAGCCTGGTTGCGAGGCTCATAGCGTCGGTAATCCGCATCGTGCTCAGGCCGTTGGCACTCTTTTCAGTGGCGTACGGGCTCACCGTCAGTACGAGCTTGGCGGGTGGGAGGATTGCTGTGAGGTGTTGAAGGATCGATGGCATCGCGAGGCGATAAGTGTCCTGGTCGCGGTAGGGCGTCAACTTGATGAGATCCGCTGCCCTGCCCAGCTCGGCGTAGTCGTAGCCGCCTTCATCTATGCGGTCAGCAACCCTGAGGGGGGTCGGAAGGGTGAGCGTGAGTCGCTTGTTTTGGGCGTGCAGCGAAGCCGCAAGTTCGCTGATTAAGAGCGAGTAGGAGTTGCGATCGTTGACCGTCAGGTCAAGGTAGGCGATGTCGATACCTTTGAGGTTGCCGTCGGCCACAATCTTGGTAATCTGCTGCACGTGATTTGTGCGGCTCTGCGCGTTGGCGAGGATGCCCTGGACGACTGCAACTGCACCTTTGGTCCCGGCATTGGCGGCAACAACGGGGTACCAATCGTAGGCGCCGTCAAGCTTTAGTTTACTCACTTCGCCGGCCACACCACCGTCCGCGGCCGGCGCGAAATCAAGCGTGTGCACGAGCGTGACCCGGCCAGCGGCCTCGGGATGGAGGCTTGCGTTGTGCCCAAGGTACGCCACGACCTGCCCACCAGGGCTGCTACGCCGAAGTACAGCCATGAGTTTGGGAGCGTCCGTCAGCGTGGCCGAAACTTGCTTACCGGTGCCGTCTAGCACCGCTGCCGTAATCGGCTCCCATGACTTTGTATCTTCCATGTAGCGATAAAAACTAAGGTTGCTACTGTCGTTGGTCGGTTTTGTCAGGGGAAGGAGCACTCGGAGGTCGAACGCTGTTCCTGCCTGAGGCGTTGCGGCCGCCTTCGTTGAGTACTCGTAGATCCGCGTGACGAACTCATACCCAGTTGGCGCTGGAATAGCCTTGCTCGATGCGCAGTAGGCCTTGGTGCAATCTTCGCCGCCGCAAGCTTTCGAAAAGAGGAACCAGCCCAAGGCCAGGGTTCCAACGACGATCAAGCCGAGGATGAGCAGCTGCCGATAGCCACCACCCCTACGGGCCTCATAGATGCCGCGTGAGTTCTTCCCCCACGGAAGCTGGCCCCCACGGCGGGTCATCCGGCGGTAGTCGCCTTTGTTCTCGCTGTCTGACTAACTGCGCCGTGCAAGTTTCACCTCAAGTTCGATTATCCGGCCATTGCGGTTGAGGACAACCCGAGCCGTCTGGCCGGGGTCGAAGGACGTGAGGGCGTTGAGCAGCGGGTTCTCGCGATTCACCGCGGCGCTGCCCACACGGGTGATAACATCGCCGACCAGGATCCCGGCCGTGGCGCCAGGCCCCTCCACCACCACGCTAGTTACCAATGCCCCTTCTGTGACGGTCAAGCGGGTAGCGCGTTGGAGTACCTCGTCGTTGATATCGAGGTGGTCGAGTCCAAGCGAGGGACGGGGGTACGGACCTCCATCAGCGATGATGCGGTTGACAATCGCCATCAGCCGGTTGCTCGGCAGCGCGAAGGCGATACCCTCGACCGTCTGCCCGGTTCGCGACTGCCGGAGCACGGCGGTAGGCATGCCGATGAACTGTCCCTTCAGGTTGAGGAGCGCCCCTCCGCTGTTTCCGTTGTTCACTGCAGCATCCGTTTGGAGCAAGTCATCCTGCCGCACGGAGTCAAAGACACGTTTTCGATTCAATCCGGAGATGACGCCGACGCTCACACTTCCGTCGAACTCGGCGAGGGGGTTCCCGATTGCCACCACGGTATCGCCAAGGTGGAGCGCGGACGAATCGCCGATTTCAACTGTGGTTAGCCGGCCAGGGCTAATCTGCAACACCGCTACATCCGTGAACGGGTGGTCGTGGCCAATGAGTATCGCCGGACGTTCGGTGCCGTCGCTCAGCACCACTTTCAGCGAGTCTGTGTTGAGCACGACGTGGGCGTTCGTGATCACGTGCCCCTGTTCGTCGATCACCACGCCGCTGCCTATGTCGTGTTCCGTCCCGCCCACCGTCCGCTTGCTGCTGTCCACAAGCACAATGCTGGGTCGCACGTGCAATGCGACGTCCGCGATCGCGCTTGTCTGGTCGACGGAAAGGGTTGCCCCCGGGGCGGTCGTCCGGTTGGATGCGGCCGAACTGTCGCTCGTCTGCGCGAAGCGCGCGACGACGCCCCCAGATACCAAACCACCAAGGATCGCGCCGCCCGTGGCGGCAGCAATCAGGAGGCTGGTCCTCGGCGTGCCTGAGTGCGTAGCCGGTTGTGGCCTGGACTCTGAAACCACCGGCGGTGGCGGGGCGGGCGGTGGCGAATCCAGGTGCGGCGGCAAAGGCGGGCGCCAATCGAGGCCGTCGACCGCCCGGCGTTCCCGCTGCTCACCGTCGTCTCCAGTGCTCTCCAAGATGACTCTCCTCAGCCCAGCAATTGCGGCGGGCGAGTTCTCGCCGGTATACTCCGGGGTGACTGAGCAGTCTTTCGGCCCTCGGTTCCTTTTTATCCGGCGACAATCCCCCTACAGGTTACGACATGCCCGACAAACTGGTGCCGTTGACGCGCGAAGGAAAAGCAAAGCTTGAAGCTGAGTTGGACGAACTCCGCGCCCAACGTCGGCTTACCGCCCAACGCATTCATAACGCGCAGGAACAGGGCACGAGCCAAAACGACGCAGAGTACGACGACGCTAAGGTCGAACAGGGGATGATCGAAGGCCGCATCCTCGAGATGGAAGACGTGCTGCGTCGGTCGACGATCATTGATGAGGTTGGCGCTCACGAGTCCGGTAGGGTGATGGTGGGAAGCGGTGTTGAAGTGTTGCAAGACGGAAAGACACGTCACTACCAGATCGTTGGCGCTCCAGAAGCCGACCCGGGTAACGGCAAAATCTCGAACGAGTCGCCAGTCGGATCAGCACTGCTTGGTCGCGAAGTTGGCGCTACGGTGGAGGTGCTAGTGCCGAAGGGCGTGATCAAGGTGAAGGTCGTTAAGATCGACTGAGCGTGGCCGAAGGATTCGAAGCATCCGACGAGCCGCCTGTGGGCGGCTTTCGCGTATCCCGCACGTGTTTAGGGGGCCTCTTTGGACGAACTGATGGCGCAGCGCCTCTCGAAGCTCGACGCCCTACGGGCGGCGGGGATGGATCCGTTTCCGCCCCGAGCGGCCCGCAGTCACACAGCGGCGGAGATCACCCTGGTCGTCGAGGGGATGTCCGAGGACGCACTCGAGGCGACTGGCGAACTCGTTGATATCGTGGGCCGCGTGGTGGGGCGGCGCGATATGGGTAAGGCTACGTTCATTGACCTTCAGGATGGTTCCGGCCGCATTCAGGTCTTACTCCGTCAGAATGC
>JBDUAL010000257.1:0-3817 GCA_040004685.1 Anaerolineaceae bacterium
CAAAAACAAAGAGCGCGACGACGAAGGCGAGCCGCTGAAGGCCCGAGGCAAGCCTCTGCGGCCGCCGGCGTTCAGCGGCTCGCCGACCGGGGGCGGAAAAGTTGATGTCTTCCACCCGTGTAGTCACCCGGCAAAGCTACCGATGCAGCCGAGTGCGGTCAATGGAAGCGGCGCGGGAGCCGCAATTAAGTGCCGGGGATTTTGAAGTCCTTGCCCACGGTGATGACCACATCTGGCTGGTTGGAATCGTACTTTGGGAGCGATTTGACCTTGCCGCGGGGGACGTCCATCCACTTTGCGACATCGTCTGCGAGTTGGCCCTTGTCTCCGTAGAGGACGATCGAGGTTGTCGGTTGGGCGGGCTGATCGGGACCGTAGTAGACCGTAGGCAAGCCCTTGGAATAGGCGAGATAGCGGCCGAGCGCGGCGGCCCGCACGGATCCCTCGTCCCCGCCATAAGCGTTCTGAATCTCGACGTTCGAGTTGGCGTAGGCAGTTTTGGTGAAGACCTGGCTGAGCCAGTACTGCACGTTCTCGGCGTTCCAGGCCTCTACTTCTGCGCCGCCGGCGGTGGTGAAGCCTTGCATGGTTTCAATGCCGTTCACGGGATCGCCGAGGGAGTACGTCCTGGTGCGGCCCCCCGTATCTTTAAGGAGGAGGCCGTAGCCGGGCATTTTCGACTTTGGCACGTCTGTCTTCACGAGCTTGGAGTAGGTGTCGTAAAGGTCCAGCGGGTTGTTCAGCAGCCCGAGCGAAAACACCTTGGCGAGGGCCGTGGTCATCACCAGTTGCTGGCGTTTCACCCGCGAAAAGTCGTTCGGGTCGCGGTTTCGACCGAAGGCAACCGCATGATAGCCGTCCAGGTGCTGGATGCCGGAAGGAAAGCTCACATACTGTGCGTGCTGGTCGTCGTCGCTGTAGTACCACCTGCCCACGGAGAGCTCGGAGGGGATGTCAATATCGATCCCGCCGACGGCGTTAATCAGCTCTTCTACTCCGAAGAAATCCATCACGACCCAGTGATTGACTTCGATCCCGAAGTTTGCTTTGAGATCCCGCTTAACCTGGTCCGCACCGGCTTCTGGGGAGTTGCCTCCGTTGACGCCGGCGGAGAAAGAGGCGTTGATTCGATCCTGGTGAACCGGACCGTTGTTGGCGGGATGGATGTCAATCCACATGTCCCGCGGGAAACTGAGCATAGTGGTGGCCTTGGTGACGGGGTCAATCGAGGCGACCACGAGCGAATCCGTTCGCCCCGAGATGTCGCTCTCTCCCGGGCGCCGGTCAAGGCCCATGATGAGCAGATTGATGCGCCGGTTCTGGAGGTCATTGGCGCCGGGTTGCGAAACGCCAGGGGCAACGGACGAGATGAGGTCGAGGCCACCGATGTTGAGGATGTTCTTGCCCGGGAAGAGCATGGGCGTGACGCGACCAAGCATGGCAAGCGAGCTGAACGTTGAAGCTACGAGGAACGCGAACATTGCCACCACGAATAGGGCACGTTCAAGCTTGGAATGGTGATGGTGGGGAGGAACCGAGCGGCGCAACGCGATCCCGGCGGGTCGTCGCCCCTGTTCTACGGTGCGCTGCATTGGTTCCACCGTAGCCAGAGGGAGGGCTTTGGGTCAACGGAGGGGCAGGTGTCCGTTACCAGGTCCATTACCCCATTCCGAGCTCGTGGAGCCGGTCATCGTCGATCCCGAAGTAGTGACCGATCTCGTGAAGGACGGTCGTTCGCACCTGTTCACGGATCGCGGCATCGTCTCCGCAGACGAGCTCGATCGGCTCCTGGTAGATGGAGATCTTGTCCGGCAAGACGAGGTTGTAGTACTCGCCGCGGGCGGTCAGCGGGATGCCGTGGTAGAGCCCCAGGAGCAAGCGTCCGGGCCCGATGCCCGCTGCTTTGCGTTCACGGGCCGTAGGGCGCGTTTCGATGAGGATATCGACGTTGTAAACGCGCTCGAGGAGTTCCCGGGGGATTAGTGCGACCGCTTCACGCACGAGTTTCCGGAACTCAGCGCGCTCCAACGAGCTATCGCCTCGTGGGCGTGGCGCTCCACAGTGTCTTGAAACCATCACCCCGGACGGCGTCGCGCTGCTGGGTGCGCTCAAGCTTGAGGAGCTCGGAAAGCGTGTCTTCGGCGACCCGGACGGCATCGACGTGGCCGCTCTCGGTGACGCGCTTCATCACTTCTGCCCAGACACCCGTCGATTCGAGCGAATGTGCGAACCGGGGCCACCAGATGGAGACAATCCGCTCCGGGGAGGCGAAACGCGGGCGGAGCTTCTTGAGCATGCGGTAACGCTCCTCCACCGATTTCACGGGGTCCACCACTTTGATCAAGGGGCCGTCGATCTCGGTCGCCCGGAAATCAAGAAGGAGGCGCTGGCCAACGGCGACGAAGCGGACGGTGATCACGTCATTGGTACGCACCGTAGAGGCGATATCCACGAGGTCGATATTGAAGTCGTTATCCATGCACTGCGAGTGTAGAGCGTCAGTCACGGGCGGGCCAACGTCCCAGAAACCGAGCCGAGGCGGGAGGCTTCACGTTCACTCCACCCGAATCTCCACCAAGGCGGAGGTTCGCCGAGCCGAAAACCTTGGCATGGGATTCCTCCGCAGTTCATCACCTCATCGTCGAATCGAGCAGCTCATCCGCCGCGGTGTGGGCGTCCAAGAAGCCTCCTGGGCACTACCCGAAGCGAGCGAATCGGCGCCGGCTGAGCTGGTCGACGAGATCATCGGCTGGGTGCGCCGAGCGATGGGCGAAATGCGACGCCCAAACGGCATCGATCAGGTGGCATTCGCCCTGGCCTGCCGGGACGGGTCCGGAACGGTTCTCTGCAGCAATTCCCTGGGCGTGATGCGGCCGGAGGTCTTCTACAGCGCGGCCGGCGCTGAGCGCGTGGCAGCGTTCTTGGACGATGTGCGGTCCGTTCGCGACCGAAACCCGGCGGAGGTTGTGGGCGCGCTACTCAGCCTGGGCGAGCTTGCGTACGAGATCGAAACAGCACGCGCGGCGTAAGCATTGGCTCGACGCATGGTCTGACCTACAATTTGCGGCGATGGCAACGATCACAGACGCTGGACTCGCGAGAGCTCGACTTATCGGACAGCTTAAAAGCATTGGGCCGCTACGCGGGAGCGGCCCGAACCCGTTCGACTACACGATCTGGGACGAGCGGACGTCGGAAGTGATTGGCGCCACTTTCGGCGAAGAATCGTCTGAGTTGGCTCAGTACAAGGAAGCGGCGGGTACGCCCGGGCGGCTGCCTGGCGTACGGGGGCAGGCTGAGAATATGACACTCAACATCCACGGCGAATGGGGCATTTTGAGTCGGCTCGAACGGGCGGAGAGCCTACTGACCAGTCTGATCGCCGAACTGGGTTAGCTGGGACGACCAATCAGCACCCGGCCAGGGTCGACTCAGTTCGCCCGCGAGGCGTTGCAGCCGTTCCTGGTAGGCCGGACTGGCAAGCGATTCGGTAGTCATGATTACGGCGTCCTCCTGGTTGTCCGCGTAGTACCTGCGGCGTAGTCCCACCTCGTAGAATCCGTAGCGCGCGTAGAGTGCGCGGGCGGCGAGGTTCGAGGTCCGGCATTCCAATGTGGCGATCCCCATGCCTTGCGAATGGGCGACGAGCAGAAGCCCGTGGACGATGAGACCGCCGAGCCCTCGACGGCGGCGTTCAGGCCGCACGGCCACGGTCACCACGTGCGCCTCATCGAGCATCAGCCACAGCCCACCGAAGCCAATGACCTCTCTGCCGTCCTCCAGGACGAGATAGCGGGCCATCTTGTTTTGCGTGAGT
>JBDUAL010000258.1:0-3816 GCA_040004685.1 Anaerolineaceae bacterium
CGCGGCGCGGCCTGGAGATGGGCGTCAAACCGTGACCGGTGACCCGTCCCAATTGTTCGATTCTCGATAGTTGCTAGGGGTTGCGGCGGGGTGTAGCTTGAACGGGACAATTTAATAGCTGTTCGGGATCGCTGGGGGTGCCTTCGGGCTGAGAGTAAACCCCTTGAACCTGACCACGTTTATACGTGCGTAGGAAAGCGGTCGGAACTCTGTGGTAGTACGCGGAGTCCGGCTTGCCGGGCTCTTTTTCGTGAGCGCCCGGTGAGAAGGTCACTCCCCGGCGCCCCGGGCGGCGGAAAGACCTCCGTATGCGTTCGCGCCTTGCCATCTTCCTCGTTCTCATCGTCCCGCTGGCTCTCATCGCCTTCTCGGCCTGTGGGAGTGACGACTCCAGCGGATCCAAGACGCTCACTCTCGTCTCTCACGACTCGTTCAATATCTCCGAAGACCTGCTCAAGCAGTTCGAAAGGGACAACGGCGTCACCGTAAAAGTGCTGAAGAAAGGCGATGCCGGGGCGATGGTCACAAGCCTCATCTTCACGAAGAAGAACCCAGAGGGAGACGTCACCTTCGGGGTGGACAACACCTTTCTCTCGCGCGCACTCGATGCCGACCTCTTTGCTCCCTACTCGTCTCCGCAGTTGACGAAAGTGCCGAACGACCTGCAGGCGGATGGCTCGAACCGGGTCACGCCGATTGACTTCGGCTACGTCAACTTCAACTACGACATAGCGGCGCTGAAGAAGGCGAACCTCGCGATTCCGCAGCAGCTTGAAGATCTCGCGGACGCGAAATACAAGGGACTGGTCGCTATCGAAAACCCGGCCACCTCGTCGCCGGGCCTCGCGTTTCTGGTCGCGACTGTGGACTACTTCGGGAAGGACGGCTACCTCGCGTGGTGGAAGCAGATGCGCGAAAACGGCCTGGTGGTAGTCGATTCATGGGAGACCGCGTACAACACGAACTTCACGCTCAAGGGCGGCAAGCAACCGATCGTCCTCAGCTACGCGACCAGCCCAGCATTCGAGCAGATGTTTGCGGAACCGAAGCGCGACGACGCACCCACCGGCAACATCCTTCCGCCAAAGGGCTCCTTCCGGCAGGTTGAGTACGCTGGCATCCTGCGTGGCACCAAGAACGAAGCGCTCGCCCGCAAGTTCATCGACTTCCTCTTGAGTAAAGCTGTACAGGAGGACATCCCCGGACAAATGGCCGTTTACCCGGTGAACAAGGAAGCAGCGGTGCCCGCGGCGTTCGGCAAGTTCAGCAAGGTTGAATCGGCGCCTGCGAAGGTCTCCGCTTCAGATATCGCCGCCAACCGTGACAAGTGGATCGCCGATTGGACGAATACGGTCCTCCGCTGATTCCCCGTCGTGGCGGCGCCCAGCGGCTGGCCCAGCGGGCGAGTCTCGCTCCCTGGGCTCTGCTGGCGGTGCCACTGGCGTTCGTCCTGCTCTTTCTGGCGTATCCGTTGCAGAACATCCTGCGCCAATCGCTGTTCGGCGAATCCGCCTCGCTTGATGACCTTCGCCCTCTCTGGCGCGATAGCTACTACCTCCAGCGGCTCTGGTTCACAACGTGGCAGGCGGGGGTGTCCACGGCGATCACGCTTGGATTGGCGATGCCCTGTGCGTACGTCTTCTCCCACTTCAACTTCCGAGGCAAGGGCCTGTTGCTTTCCGTTGTGACGATACCGTTCGTACTGCCGACGGTGGTGGTCGCGGTCGCTTTGTCCGCGTTGCTTGGGCCGTCAGGCCTGGTCAACTCCGCGCTTCTACAGCTCCCGGGAGTTCACGCCGCGCCGCTCGACCTCTCGAACAGCATCTGGTTGATCCTCGTCGCCCACGTGTTCTACAACGTCGCACTCGCAGCACGGGTGATTGGCGCTTCGTGGGCGACGATCGACCAGCGAATCGGCGAGGCCGGCGCGATTCTCGGCGCTGGACCACTCAGACGGTTCGCGCGAATCACACTGCCCCAGTTGCGCCCGGCCATTCTCGCTTCGGGGTCGCTCGTGTTCCTCTTCTGCTTCACCAGCTTCGGCGTCATCCTCATTCTCGGAGGCCCGCACTACTCGACGATCGAAACGGAGATCTATCGCGAACTGGTGTTTCTCTTTCGCCCGCCGCTCGCTGCCTCCCTGGCACTGATTCAGCTTGCCGTCACCTTCGGTTTCCTTGCCGTTTACTCGCACCTCTCTCAATCAGCAGGCGGCTCCTCCACCGCTCGGCGGCCGCAGAACCGGGCCTCGAGACGAGCGCGAACGGCGGCGGCGACCATAGTTATTCTCCTTCTTGCCTTCACCGTTGCACCATTGCTGGCGCTTGTAGAGCGTTCGGTCCACAGTTCTGGCGGCTATACGCTCGAGTTCTACCGATCCCTTGGCGAAAACACGCGGCGGCAGGCGCTGTTCATCACGCCTATTCGGGCCATCTGGAATTCGCTCAGTTTCGCCGCGATAGCGACAACACTGGCCCTCCCCCTCGGAACGCTGACGGCATACGGCGTTCAGAAGCTTCGGCGTCGGCTCGGGTCACTGGTGGAGGCGTTTCTGTTGTTGCCGCTGGGCGTGTCAGCAATCACGCTCGGACTCGGCTTCATCATCACCTTCGATGAAGCACCGCTGAACCTTCGCGGAACACGCTGGCTCCTGATCGTCGCTCACACACTTGCCGCCTACCCGTTCGTTACCCGGGCGGTGGGCGCGCAGCTCCGTTCCATCGACCCCAGGCTGCGCGAGGCCGCACGAGTACTGGGCGAGAGTTCGGCGGGCGTATTTTTGCGTGTGGACCTGCCGCTTATCTGGCGTTCGATAGTTGTCGGCGCTGTATTTGCGTTCGCTACCTCGATGGGCGAATTCGGCGCAACACTGCTGATTGCCAGGCCAGAGTGGCCCACACTGCCGCTCGCGATCTTCCGCTACCTTGGGCAACCTGGAGAGCTAAACTACGGACAGGCTCTGGCCATGAGCACGATCCTGATGGCCGTTACGGGCGCCGGATTTGTCGTCATCGATCGCTTGCGAGTTCGCCAGTTGGGGACGTTCTGATGTCTGAACTGGTGCCGCGTCGACCTGGACTCCGCGTGAACCGCGTTTCATTCCACGCAGCGGGGCGCGCGATCGTCGATGACGTGTCGTTCGCAGTGGCCGCTGGCGAAACGCTCGCGATTGTTGGCCCCAGCGGCTGCGGCAAGACCACGCTCCTGCGCCTGATCGCCGGTCTCCACCGGCTGTCCGCCGGAACGGTGTTCTTCGACGACGAAGATCTTGCTGGCGTGCCTGTTCACAAACGCCGCTTTGGGATGATGTTCCAAGACTTTGCGCTCTTCCCTCACCTAGACGTCGAAGAGAACGTTGCGTTCGGGCTTCGGCGCCAAATTACGGATTCTTCCAGGACGGCACGCGTCACGGAGTTGCTCGAACTCGTAGGTCTCGCCGGATTCGGCAAGCGCACGATTGAGGCGCTCTCCGGCGGAGAGCGCCAGCGCGTCGCTCTGGCCCGTTCGATTGCTCCCGAGCCCCGGCTCCTGATGCTTGACGAGCCGCTCGGCTCCCTGGATAGGGGACTGCGCGAGCGGCTGCTGGTAGAGCTGAAGGCGATCCTCGGGCGTCTCCAAATTCCAACGGTGTACGTCACCCACGACCAGTTTGAAGCGTTCGCGATGGGCACGCGCATGGCGATCATGCGCAGCGGCAAAATCATCCGTAGCGACACTCCACAGACGATCTTCGAACATCCGGAGACTACGTTCGTCGCCCGGTTTCTCGGCCTGGAAAACATCGTCGCGGGCGAGCGCTCGGCAGACGGCATCGTG
>JBDUAL010000259.1:0-3815 GCA_040004685.1 Anaerolineaceae bacterium
TCCAGGTACGTCTGAACAGAGATTTCGCCGCCCCCGGCGATCGGGAGCGACGCTGCGCGGCCGGCGGCGTAGAGGTCGACTCCGCAGGCGTGACGGGTGACGCGCAGGCCGTATCGCTCGATCGCTGGCAGCGTCTGCACAGCGAGGGCCGGAGGGAGTGTGCCCAACCCAACCCGCGCCAGCGAAGTCGCGCGCGCGCTGCCGGCGACGAAGGCCGCCACCGCTCCGAGCCGCGAGCCTTCGACAAACTCGCCGCAGAGCTCCAGGCGGCCCGGCCTGGGTCGAACATAGACGCCCTGCGAATCGGGGCGTTCGAGCAGCAGTGCAAGTGCGGGAGCGAACGTCTTTGCGTAAAGCGAGGCGAGATCGTCTCCGTCGGGGCCAGGCGCGGCCACGCTCAGGTGCGTTGAGTAGCCTTCGAGGCCGTGGCCTTGGGGAAGCACCGCCTCAAGCTGGGCACGGCCGTGCCCAGCCCACGCAACAACATCGCCGGTGAAGCCCCGTTTTACTGAAATCGGCGGAGTGGCGACCTCCGCCTCGCCCTCATCGGCGGTGAGCGCGAGTCCGGAGGAGAGGCGGTAGGCGTTGCAGTCGCCTGGATCCAACCTCCGCCCGGGGATTCTCAGGTCGTGAATCAGTTTGCGGAAATCGACAACCGCGTCGCCGGCGCGGACGACGAACTCGTGCTCGATACCGATGAGCGCCCCGGGGACGGGCCGCCGAGGAGCCCCAAGCAACTCTTCGAGGGTTGCTTCCACCCCGTCCTCGGGGGATCGCGTCACCACACTGTGGGACGTGCTAGTTCCCGTTTACGCCAGGGTCGCCGATGGCGATGTCACCGCCGCCACCTTCTGAGACTCGCGCCGGAAATTCGATCCGGGTAGGGGGAGGGTACGCCTTCGGGACTTGCGCTTGGCCCGGTGGGAGCCCATTCGAGCGGGCATCTCCTCGTAGGCCGTCATCGTCCGAATCATCATCGGGGGGGTCAGGCCGCGCGGCGAGGTTCTTGATGTTGGAATGGCTGTTGTTGATAGCCGCTTCCGCAGCACCATCGCCATCCAGGTCACCCGTGGCGAGGGATGCTGGCGCCTCCCAGTCGTCCTCGTGAGTCATCCCAGCCCCGCGTTCGACATCCTTTCCCGTCGCCTCACCGGCTTTGCGTTCGGATACGGAAGGTGTGCTCGATTCCCGAGCAGCTCCCTTTTCTTTCTCACCCATATCATGATTCCTTTCGGCGGTGACTGCCGCGCGGCTGGCATGGCCAGCGCACAAGCGGTGTGCGGGTCTAGTCTCCGAAGTCGCGTTTTGGCGTCTGCCGCTCGACGGTCATATTCGTGGAGAGGCGAGCGGCATCGTCCGAATCGCCTTCGTCCGAGGCGCGCGCGGCCCCGCTCGCGAGTGCGCCGCCGGTGGTGTCGAGTCCGGCTTTCAAGCGCTGGTCCTTCGTTGGCTTCCCTGGGACAGGCTCCTTTTCGCCGATGGCGGATCCCTCCATTGGGGCCGCAGCATTCGCCGAAGCCAGCGGCGGAATACGGCCTATTGCGGGCAAGAGTACCACCGGAGTCAAGTGGGCCACGTCTAGAGTGGGTCCAGTGGGATCAGCCGCCGCCGATAATGCCTTCCGCATGGAGGTCAGCGATACGTTCTGGGCTAAAGCCGAGGCCGGCGAGAATTGAGTCAGTGTGTTCGCCGAGGGCCGGGGAGGCGCGCTGGACGGCCGTGGGCGTCGCGCTCATCTGTACAATCGGCGCGGGGCCACGAAGAGGGCCGAGGAGCGTGTGGTCGTACTCCGTGATGTAGCCATTCGCCTCCACCTGCGGATCTGTCCAGAGCTCTTCGACGAAGCGGAACGGGCCACACGGCACGCCGTTTTCGGTGAGCAGATCCACCCATTCTCGCGTCGTCCGCGTGCGGAAGACTTCGGAACAGGCGCGAAGAAGCTCTTCGCCAACGCGCTTGACGTTCTCCGGGGAGCGGTCGAAGTTGGGGTCGTAGCGAGGGTCTTCGATTCGAAGCGCTCGGCGGAAGCGCTCTCGCGGGCGGGGCCCGAGGCAGCCCACGGCGATATAGCCATCGGTTGTCTGGTAGGGCCGGTAGTAGATGTTGCCGACCAATTCCGGCATCATCGAGCGCCGCTCGGCGTAAATCTCAGTGATGCTTGCGCCGCTGGCGCGGAGTTCGGAGAGACGCTGCAGCCAGCGCTCTCGCCAGTCGCCGTCGATGGCAACGATCTCCCTGGCACCGGCCTGGAGGAAGAGCGAGGTGAGCAGCAAGCTCGCACTAATCGACTGGCCTTCACCGGTACGCTCGCGATGGTAAAGCGCGGCGGTGATTGCCCAGGCCATGGCGGCGCCGGTGAGGACATCGGACGGTGCGAAGGCTATTTGCATGGGCAGTCCGTCGATGATGTTCGGATTCGAATGGGCGAGCCCGCTCATCGCCTGGGCGATGATGTCATAACCGCGGAGGTTGGCGTCCGGGCCCTTGGATCCGAAAGCAGTTACATCGCAGGCGATGATCTGTGGATTCACCTCGCGGGCGTGCTCGTAGGTAAGGCCGAGGGCTGCAGCGGCTTCGGGCCGGTAATTGGTGAGTAGCACATCGGCCCAACGCAGGAGTGCATCGCGGATCGGCACGGCCCCGCGGTGCTTGAAGTTGACCGCGAGGCCAAGCTTGCCGCGGTTCTGGGACAAGAAGCCCTTGCTCTCCTTGGGGATGATCTCCGCCTGGAGCCGCCATGGTTCGCCTTCGAGCGGCTCTACCTTGATGACTTCGGCGCCCATCTCCGAGAGCAGTGAGGCCGCGAGCGGCCCTGCGATGATCTGCGTGCAATCGAGGACCTTAATCCCCTGGAGCGCTCCTGCCATCTCCCCACTCCTTAGTTCCCCGCCAGCTTGAGCGGCAACGTTGACGCGAATCGAACGTCGTCCGGACGGGCGAACGATAGGTGGCTGGTGGGCGGGCGGCAAGTGAACTGGGCCGGTGGGCCGACAGTTATCCCGCCGGCCTCGGCCGGATCATTTTGGAGAAGCAATGGCGAGCCTCAGGAAGGCCGCGGGCGGCGAGCCGCCTTCGAGACGAGCGCGAATCGCCTGCGCGCATTCGAGCGGGTTTAGGACGGACGTGTCGACCTCGAGATCGTAGATGCCGGGGATGTGGACTTCCTCCTGCCACCGTCGCGCTGGCACGGGGATCGGGTCTTCCGGCGTGCCCACGGTGTACACCCCTTCGCGGCCGGGTTGGCCGGCGTTGCGGCGCTGCATGATCACTTCGATCGGGCAACGGACGCCGACGAACCACGCCGGAAGCGTGGCCAGGCGGCGGGCGCAGTCCGCGAGGATGCCTTTCGGTGCGCTGTACGCATCGTGGTGGCCAACATCGACAACGACGTTCAGTCCCAGCCGGCTGTGGGCGGCGATCGACTCGTACATGGCTGCGAAGAAGTTCGGGACCAAGCTTTCGAGTTCCTCCCGCTCGCCGCCCGGCCGTAAGCCAACGCCTGGCCAGTAACGCGGGGGCGTGACGGAGCGACCGAAGGTATCTACACCGAGGTTCATCCACGGACCATCGAAGGTCTCCTGGATGGCGGCGGCGATGCTCGACTTCCCGGAGCGCGGTGCGCCATTGAGCACGACGATTTGGCCGAGCGGTTCATTCATGGCTCGTCTTCAGCGTTCCCGCTCGCCGTAGTCGGAGAACGGTCCATCGCGCCGCGTGATCGTCTCGCGGAAACCACTCTCGGCGAAGTTCTCACGCCAGCGCAACGCCTCTTCCGTGTGCCGGGTAACGCCATCGAAGAACGTGCCGAACATCTG
>JBDUAL010000260.1:0-3811 GCA_040004685.1 Anaerolineaceae bacterium
GCGACATCGTCGCTCGGGCCCCCGCTGCGGTCTGCCCGCCTTTCCACACGATCACGGGTTTCCGCTCCGTCGCCATCTTCAGCGTCTCGAAGAATTTGCGCCCGTCCTTCACACCCTCCACGTACATGCCGATGACTTCGGTCTCATCGTCCAACGCCAGGTACTCCAGGTAGTCGCTGACATCGAGCACGACGGCGTTGCCGAAACTCGCGCAGCGGCTCACGTGCAATCCGTTCGCGCCGGAGACCAGGCTGAACATAATGCCGTGCGTACCCGACTGACTGAGGAAGCCGATGCGGCCGTCGTCTGCGAGGGGCGCGTCCGCGTTGAAGCGCACGCCCACCTTCGGCAGGTAGAGGCCCATGCAGTTCGGCCCAACAAGGTTGAAGTTCGCTTCCTTTGCGGCGCTCGTCAGTTGGTCTTGCAGTTTGATGCCCAGCTCTTCTCCCGTCTCGGCAAAGCCCGAAGTGAAGAACCCCGCGCCATGCGCCCCGTTCGCGATTAAGTCCTTGAGCACATACGGCGAAACCTGCCTCGGCACCGCCACCACAGCGTAGTCAATCTCCTCGGGGATGTCCGCCATCGAGGTGAAGTTCTTGATGCCAAGCGCTTCGATTCCCTCGATCTCCTTGGGATCGAGCTGGACCGAGTAGAGCGTCCCGCCCTTCTCCTTGAACGGCATGTTGTTCTGGAGCCACATGTAGGCCGGGCCTTTGTCGCCCACTACCGCGACCACTTTCGGATTGAACATCCGGTCGAGACGATGTCCCGGCACTGACATGGCTAAGCCTCGCTGATGACGATGCGCGCGTCGACTGCCAGTGCGCCGTCCGGGTAGGCGAACACCGGGTTCAGGTCCAACTCGCGCACCTCAGGGTGCTTCTCGACGAACGCCGAGACCTTCAGGATCGTCGAACGCAGAGCTGCGAGGTCCGCAGGCGGTTGGCCGCGAACGCCGTCGAGGATTGGGCGTCCCTTGATTTCGGCCATCATCTGGTCCGCGTCCTTCGCTTCGAGCGGTACCAGGCGGAACGAAACATCCTTCAGCACTTCAACCATGATGCCGCCAAGGCCGAACATCATCACAGGCCCGAACTGCGGGTCCGTCGTCATGCCCACGATTACCTCGGTGCCCTGCGGCGCCATCTCCTGTACCGCAACGCCTGCTATGCGCGCGGTCGGCTCAGCCGCCTTGGAACTCGCCATTATCTCGTCGAACGCGGTGCCGACAGCATCGTTGTCAGCCAGGTTGAGCTTCACCCCGCCAACGTCGCTCTTGTGGGCGATGTCCGGGGAGACCACCTTCAACACCACCGGGTACCCCATCGTCGCCGCCTGGCTCTGCGCCTCGCTGCGCGTCTTGGCCAGTGTGGCGGCGGTCGCCGGCACGCCGGCTTCGCGCAGCAACTCTTTCGCCTCCACTTCGTTGAGCAGAGTGCGGCCTTCGGCGCGTGCCTGCGCCAGTACGGTTTCGAACGTCATAGAATGCCTCGGTCTACTGTGTCGGGGTTGAAAGCCTCGGTGCGCGCTGGTTGCGGATGGCCGGGCGGCAAAATACTACGACAGGCTGGGTGACGTGTCAGGTTTTAGTGATGAACTCTTCGATCTCGTGGTAATCGGCGCGGGCAGCGCGGGCGCCGTGATCGCCGCCCGGGCGAGCGAAGATCCGCGCCGTTCGGTCCTCCTCATCGAGGCCGGCCCCGATTACCCTTCCACCGCCGAGACGCCGTTCGACCTCGTCAACAGTCACAACAACTCGTATACCGCGCACGATTGGGGCTTCAGCTACCAGCCGACCGCCGCTGGCCGAGGCGTGCCCTTTCCCCGAGGCCGCGTGACCGGCGGTTCGAGCGCCGTCAACACAACGATCGCCCTCCGCGGCATGCCAGAGGATTACGACGGCTGGGCCGCCGAAGGTAACCCCGAGTGGGCCTGGGAGAAGGTGCTCCCCGCCTTCAACCGGCTCGAACGCGACCTCGACTTCGGCGATAAGCCGTACCACGGCGACGCCGGCCCAATCTCCATCCGGCGCTACCAATGGGACGAACTGACGAAGGTCCACCAAACTTGGCTCGAGGCCAGCGACGAACTCGGCTTCCCGCGGTGCGAAGACGCCAACGACCCGCAAAGCTGGGGAAGCGGACCTCATCCCATGAACAAGATCGGTCGCCTGCGCATCTCCACTGCGATCGGCTACCTGTCCGCCGCGCGTGCTCGCCCCAACCTGCGCATTTCGGCCGACACCCTCACCCGCCGCCTGCTGTTCGAACGAGGCCGCCTGGTCGGCGTCGAAGTCGAACGCGATGGCCAAATCGAGACCGTCCGCGGGCGAGTCGTCGTCCTCTCCGCCGGCGCCATTCAATCGCCAGCCATCCTTCTGCGCTCTGGCATCGGCCCAAAAGCCGAAATCGAATGCCACGGCATCACGCTCGTCCGCGATACCCCAGGCGTCGGCGCCAGCTTCTCCGACCACCCGGCGCTCGCTGTCGCCGCCACGGTAAAAGACCCCGCGATCCTGGACGCCGACCAACCGATCGTCCAGACCATCCTTCGCTACACCGCCCCCGGTAGCGACCAGCGCAACGACCTCCAGATCGAAGCCTTCTCCTTCTCGCCGCGTGGCGGCTCGCTCAGCTCCTTCGCCGTTGCGGCGGTGCTGGAGCAGGCGAATAGCAAGGGAACGCTGACCCTCGCCTCTGCCGACCCCCACGACGCCCCACTCATCCGTCAGAACATGCTCACAGACGAGCGCGACATGACCCGCCTCATGGCCTGCTTCAGAGACTGCCTGAGGTTCATGGACGCTGGTCCCATGGTCGGCCTGATCGACCGCGTCATCTTCCCCACCGCCGAACGCGAGCTCAGCGACGAAACGCTACGCGGCCTCCTCAGTCGCTTCGCCGCCAGCGGCTTCCACCCCTGCGCCACCGCAAAGATGGGCCCTGCCAGCGACCCCCTCACCGTCGTCGACCAGTACGGCCGCGCCCACGGCATCGAAGGACTCGTCGTCGCCGATGCCTCGATCATGCCGACCGTCCCGCGCGCCAACACCAACCTCACCACCATCATGATCGGTGAGATGGTGGGCGAGTGGCTTCGCACCCAGCCCGCCCGTTACGGCCTCTAAGCTCGTGGTATGATGGTGGTATGAAAGTGAAGACCTCCATCACACTATCCCCCGACATCCTCGTAGCGATCGATCGCGAAGCCGGCGAGAACGGCCGGTCGCAGCTCATCGAGAAGGTGCTCGCCAGGCACTTCCTCCTCCAACGCCGCGCCGCCCGCGACGCCAAAGACGCCGCCATCTACGCCAGCCTCGCTTTGGATGATGAGTACCACCGCGAAGTAGAAGAAACCCTGGCACTCTCGATCGACCCGATGCAACTTGGCGACGACGTCGACGTGCTGATTGACACCCCAGGGCGCGTCCATGCTCAGGGGTGAACTCTACCGAGTGCCTTTCCCACCCAACGATTCGCGCCCGGCGCGCGTCTTCCTCGTGGTCAGCAGGCCCAGATTCCTCGATGCCGACCACTCCACGGCGCTCTGCGTCCCTGTCTACTCCAACTACCATGGACTTGCCACCGAAGTCCTCGTTGGTGAAGGCGAAGGCCTGAAACACTCCAGCTCCCTCCAATGCGACCTCGTTACATCAATGCGGCGCGCCAGCCTGACCGACTACGTCGGGTCGCTGGCGCCGGACAAAATGCCCCTCGTCAACCGCGCCCTCGCGCTCTCCCTCGGCATTCTCCCTGAAGACATCGCCGACCTCTAAGCCCCCTGAGTCAGGGGCACCAGCACCAAAGAAGGG
>JBDUAL010000261.1:0-3810 GCA_040004685.1 Anaerolineaceae bacterium
GGACGCGGCTGGAGGCTTCATCGATGAGGTCGATCGCCTTGTCCGGGAGGAACCGATCGATTACGTAGCGCGCAGAGAGCTCCGCGGCAGCGGTGAGCGCGGCGTCGCTGATCTTGAGCTTGTGGTGTTCTTCGTAGCGGGCGCGAATGCCCTTGAGGATCTCCACGGTCTCTTCGACCGAAGGCTGCTCGACGATGATGGGCTGGAAGCGCCGTTCGAGCGCCGCATCACGCTCAATGTGCTTTCGGTACTCATCGAGTGTCGTGGCGCCGATGCACTGGAGTTCACCGCGAGCGAGAGAGGGCTTGAGGATGTTTGCGGCATCGACCGCGCCCTCGGCCGCGCCGGCCCCTACGAGCATGTGCAACTCGTCGACGAAAAGAATGCAGTTACCTGCGCCCTTGATCTCTTCGATGACCTTCTTCAGGCGCTCTTCGAACTCGCCGCGATATTTGGTGCCGGCGACAAGTGAGCCGATATCGAGCGTGAGCAGGCGTTTGCCCTGCAGGGTCTCGGGCACGTCTCCACTGACGATGCGCTGAGCAAGCAGTTCCGCGATTGCGGTCTTACCGACGCCCGGCTCGCCGATGAGCACCGGGTTGTTCTTGGTACGCCGAGAGAGGATTTGGACGACCCGCTCGAGTTCGTTCGAGCGGCCGATGACCGGATCGAGCTGGTTGTTGCGGGCGGCCTGCGTGAGGTCGATCCCAAGCTGGTCGACGGTTGGGGTCCGAGTCGCCTGGCGCGCGCCGCTGCCAGCCGCGGCGGCCTGGGGGGCGGACTGGCTGAGGATTCGCGTCGTCTCAGCGCGAACGCGTTCGAGGTTGACGCCGAGGCTTTCAAGCACGCCAGCGGCGATCCCCTCGCCTTCGCGAACGAGGCCGAGCAGCAGGTGTTCGGTGCCGATATAGCTGTGGTTGAGCCGTCGAGCTTCGTCGACTGCGAGTTCGATGACCTTCTTGGCTCGCGGCGTGAGGCCGATTTCGCCGAGCACGGTACGATCTCCTCGCCCGATGATGAATTCGACAGCGGAGCGGACCTTGTTGAGTTCGACCCCGAGGTTCGCGAGGACTTTGGCAGCCACGCCGTCGCCTTCGCGTACGAGCCCGAGGAGGATGTGTTCCGTGCCGATGTAGTTGTGGTTGAAGCGGTGGGCTTCTTCCTGGGCCAGGGTGAGAACGCGCCGGGCGCGTTCCGTGAACTTGTCAAATCGATCGGCCATGTATTTCTCCCAACCTCTGGTCGCGCCGGAAGGCGCTTAGGTCGCCTTAGCCTTCTCCCCGGGAACAGCTTCGGCCTCAGCCTCTTGCAAGGCAGTATCGGTATGATCATCTTGGAGTACCGCGGCGGCGTCTGTCGCGTCGGAAGAATCCTGAGGAGCGTCCGCGTCTTCACCCGCGTCTGCCGTTGCATCTGCCGGCGGCATTGCCAGTTCGGCCGGGGCTTCGCTCTCCTCCTCTGCCACGGCAGTCGCAGCGGAAGCGTCCTGAGGAGCGTCCGCTTCTTCACCCGCGTCTGCCGTTACATCTGCCGGCACTGCCAGTTCGGCCGGGGCTTCGCTTTCCTCCTCTGCCACGGCTGTCGCAGCGGAAGAGTCCTGAGGAGCTTCCGCTTCTTGATCCGATTCTGCAGATGCATCTGCCGGCACTGCCAGTTCGGCCGGAGCCTCGCTTGCTTCCTCCGCCGCAACGGCGGAGGGTTCGGTGATGTCGGCTACCGCGTCGACTTCCGCAGCGGTCTCCGCGTCCTCGGCCGCGGGGGCGATGGCCCCTTCTGCGAGTTCCGCGACTTCGACCGAAGCGGACGTATCGCCGACGAGGTTTGTTGTCGCGTCTGGTTCCGCGTTTTCAAGGGCCTGGGCAAAAGCGTGGGCGAAGGCCGATACCGGCTCGGGGTCCCGCGCAACGGCGCGTTCGATCGCTTCCTGGGCCGTCTTAGCGTCGGTGCGCTGAGTTCCCGGGGCTGGCGTTTCGCGAGCTGGCAATCCGAACTGTTCACGGACATCCTCGGGGTAGTCAATCAGCTGACCTTCGCGGTCGAAAACGAAGCCCATAGCCTCGGCGTCGCTGCGCGCCTGGCGGAGGCTAAGCCCGAGACGGTGACGGTCTTTTTCGATTCGCACCAGCTTCACCGGGACGATGTCGCCTTCCTTGACCACGTCCTTGGGATGTTGGATACGGCGGTTCGAAAGTTCCGAGATATGGATCAGGCCCTCGACCGGCCCATCGAGCCGGACAAATGCGCCGAACGCCATCAACTTGGTCACGCGCCCGATCAGGATCTGGCCAATCACGAAGCGGTTGACCGTGCTGTCCCATTTCTCAGGTTGAGCGCGCTTCAACGAGAGCGAAATCTTTTTGGTCTCGAGGTCTACCTTCAGGATGTAGGCCTGCACTTCGTCGCCGACGTTGTAGAGATCCTTCGCCTTCTTGCCGCGCTCCCAGGTAAGTTCGGTCATATGAGCGAGGCCGTCAGCGCCGCCAAGATCCACGAAGACGCCGAAGTCGGTGATCGACGAGACGCGCCCGGTGCGGATACTGCCTTCTTCCAGGTCGTCGAGAACCTTGTCCTTCTGTTCCTTGCGCTGCTCCGCCATAGCGGCGCGCTCGGAGAGGATCACGCGGTTGCGCTTGCGGTTTAGCTCGATCACCTTCAAGCGGACGGATTGGCCGACGAGGCTCGCGAGGGCGTTGGCCGCATCGGGGTCATCTCGGCGGACGCTGTCCACCTGCGAAAGGGGAACGAAAGCGTTGACGCCATCGACGTTGACGAGGATTCCGCCACGGTTGTGACCGGTTACCTGCGCGTCGAAGATGTCGCCCGACTCGTAGCGTTCGGCGAGCGTGTCCCAGCCTTCTTCACCACGGGCGCGATCAAGCGAGACGATTGCATGGCCTTCGGCCGAGGAGGGCTGCAGGACCATGACTTTGACTGTATCGCCGACCTTCAGCTTGGTAGCGCCGTCCGCGCCGAGGGAGAGCATTTCGCCCTGGGGGATGAGCGCTTCGGTCTTGGTGCCAACATCAACGATCAGGCCATCAGGCGAGCTGGCCATGACCATCCCCTCGACGATTTCGCCGCGGCGGAGGTGGTTGGGCTGGGCGGCCTCTGAATCGAGAAGCGCCCCCATGTCCATTTCCATTTCGATGGCGGGAGTCTCAACGGGCTTCGGGGCATCGACAAGCTTTGGAGCCTCGACGGCAGCGCCCTCAACGGTCTTTGAGGCATCCACGAGCTTTGGGGCCTCGACGGCAGCGCCCTCACTCATTTTTGGGGCGTCGGCGGGCTTTGGAGCCTCGACGGGAGCGACCTCAATGGGCTCCGGGGCGTCGACGAGCTTTGAAGCATCGACGGGAGCGCCCTCAGTGGGCTTTGCCGCATCCACGAGCTTTGGAGCCTCGACGGGAGCGCCGTCAGCGGGCTTCGGGCCATCGATGTGCGTGGTCTCAGCGGGAGTGCTCTCAGAAATTGTGGTTTGTGCGGGGGCGGTATCGTCTGCTGGCATTGCGGTGCTCCGTCTGTGGGCGACTTCCCGATAAAGGGGTGGCCCGGCTAGGTGTTTTGGGATAGTTCGATTGTAGCAGCGGCCGATCCTTCTGTGGAAGCGAACGCATAGCTTGGTAACGACCCTGCGGGATGGGTGAAAGCGCTGCGGCCGACGGTAGAAACGCGCCGGTAACTGGCCGGGGCTACCTGGTCTTTCTGCGAGACCAACGCGGGGGACGAAAAAAACCGCCTACCAAGGCGGTTCTTTGTTGTCCCGGCGGCGGCCTATTTTCCCACCCAGTTGCCCGGGCAGTATCGTAAGCG
>JBDUAL010000262.1:0-3804 GCA_040004685.1 Anaerolineaceae bacterium
AGATTGTTCATGTGCACTTTGACCGTCTGCGTGAACGGGTTGGCGTGTTCATCCCAGATGTGCTCGAGGAGTTCTTCCTGGGGAACTGCGCGTCCTTCGTGACGGGCGAGGTAATACACCAGGGCGAACTCTTTGGGGGTCAGATGGATGTCATGGCTTTCGCGCTTTGCGCGGTTCGTGTTTGGATCCAACTCCAGACCGCGCGTACTCAACACCGGTTCCCGCACGCCCCCCTCGCGCCGCGTAACCGCGCGGATCCTCGCCTTCAGTTCACTGAAGGCGAATGGCTTGACCAGGTAGTCGTCTGCGCCGTGATCCAGGCCTTCGATTCGCTCCTTGATGGAGCTGCGTGCCGTCAGCATGATGATGCCGCCCGAAAAACGGTCCTCACGCAGCCGCCGACAAACTTCCAGCCCGTCAACTTTCGGCAGGTTGAGATCGAGGCAGACCACATCGTAGTTATTGATGCTCGCCTTTTCGATCGCTTCCTGGCCGTCGCTCGCCTTGTCGACGGCGTAGCCCTCTTTCAGAAGCCCTCGTTCGATTGCGCTGGCGATGGCTTCTTCGTCTTCTACAACTAGCACTCTCATGCCGGCACTCTCCTTGTGTGATCCCACCGTAGTCCCTGAGTGCCGAAGCGAAGGTAAAGATAGTGCGGACTCAGAGTTAGAGGGCGATCGTAGGCGGCTCAACCTCCGCAGGTTTGTGGGTGACGTAACGAAGCGTGATTTCGCGGGTATCGTTAGCCTTCAACTGGCGGATGAGGAACTCAAACTTGGATTCCAAGGCCTGCCCTAGGATCGTGCGAATCTCAGTAGGCAGATCCCAAGTCTGTTGTTTGTAAGGTCCCCAGACCTTCTTCCTGGTCTTATAGAAGAACTGCGAGTCAGATTCGCCAACCTTGCGCTCGTCGGCCAGATCGCGATTAGCGTAACTGCGCATCTCACCGAGGAGTTCGGCTGGGAAAGCGCCGTGATCGAGGAGAATATTCTGGAAACCAGTCGCGAGGTGGATTTCAGCCGTTTCGACGCTCGGGAAGCGATGGAACAGTTCGTCCGGAAGGGTGCTCGCGCCGTGCTGGACGGCACCAGCCATGCCATACCTGTCGCGAGCTACTTGCGAAAGTTCGCGGAGAGTCTCGAAGTCAATGGCAACTGCAGCTATCGATCCGTCCGGGAGCGGTATCCCGCCGTGGGTCGTACCGGTCTGCACGCTGACCTTGGAAATACCTTCCATTTGCCCGCCAATCAGCGTACGGAAACCATCCACATAAGTGGTGAGCTCCTCGACCGTACTGTTGTTCTTACCCACCTCACCGATCTCGCCGCCGATCGAAACGGCAACGCCGGGGGGCTCCAACTCGCGTACCAGTTTTGCAAGGCGAGCGGTCAGCTGCGCGTTCGGGTTCTGCTGATCCGCGACCGTTTCGAAGCTGAGGTCGACAAGTGTCGATGCGTCAATGTCGATGCAATAGAACTGGGAAGCGACGGCCCGGCGAATGAGCTCCTCGAGCGAGGCTGATTCGCCTTCGGGGTCGGTTGCAAATTTCTTGGCATTGGCCTGGAAATGGTCGCCCTGGATGAACACGGGACCGACGTAGTCTTCCGCGATCGCGGCGGCGAGCACCACCGCGGCCAATTCAGCTGGTTCTTGGAAGGTGTAGCCCATCTCTGAGCGGGCCAGCTCGAAAACGGTCGCTGTTGCCTCCGTCGATTTTATGGCCCGAAACAGCGCTCGCGCCATGTCGTAGGCCATGCCACGGATGTTGACGGCGGGGACGGTGAATCCGGCCACCTCTCCGCGGCCCCGCGCTGAGTAAAGGCCGGCGATGGACGAGCTTACGGCACCGAGTTCAGGGGCGGCTGCATGGATCGCGTAGCGTGCGAGAGCCTGTTCGTCCGTGGTTCCGAAAACGGCCATGCGAGCAATCGCGTCGATCTGCTGTTGGACCGCCCGCGCGTTGCGGAGTGCGGGCCGGGCGCCAGAGAGGTTGAGGGCGCTGGATAGGCTGTCATGCATAACGACCATTCTACCATTTCGCCTTGTGGCGAACAGCGAATGGGCGTTGTTGCGCGAAGCAAAAACGCGTGGTGACTACATCTAGGCGGCGTCCGCCGCCCGACCCGCGTCGCGACGGCTCAGGCGCCGTTCCAGCATGTAACCAAAGCCGCGGACGTTGATGATGTAGCTCGGCTGAGAGGGATCGAGTTCCACCTTGCGGCGGATGCGTCGAATGTAGACTTTGACGATCTCCTGCGCCTCACGATCCGAGTACGTGTAGTCCTGCACGGAGCGCAAGATCTCAACAGGGCTAACCACTTTTCCGGAATTCCTCGCCAGAAACGCCAGGATCTTGAACTCTGTGGGCGTCAACGGGATGGTCTCGCCATCGCGTATCGCCTGACAACGATCAAAGTCGAGTGTCAGGTCGCGCACCGTGATGCTGCTGGGCCCGTCGTCCTCAATTTCGACAGCGGTCGGCCCCTTGCGGCGGATGAGCGCGCTCAGCTGCGCGCTCAGAAGCTCGACTCCGTCGGTGTCTCGTAGACAGAGGTCGGCACCAGCCTCCAACGCGAGACTGAGGCCGTGGGTGTGTGGCCCGGGGGCGAGGACTAGGAGCGCTGCGCTACTGGCTCGAGCAACCGAACGGACGAGCGAGAGGTCTTCGTCCTGGCGCGGATCGATCGCGAGTACCACGAGATCTGGGTCGAACTGCGTTATCAGACGTTCGGTCTCGCGATCATGCGGCCGTTCCGTCGTGGTAAAACCGTGTCGCGCCAGTGCGGGCAGCACGTCGGAGGACCGATAGTCCCGCGTGTGCGTCACGAACGCCACTGAACCACGGTAGCTTTCATCGTGTCGATCGGCCATCTCTTCAATCCTCCGTCCCGGCTCTAAGTGGCACTTGGAGCCGGGGTTTACTTGCGCTCGGTGCCGCCCCGGCGCGGTCAGGCGAACGGACGGCGCGTGGTGTTACCTAACTATCTTCGGCACGATTTTGCGACTTAGCAGGGTTGAAACCGCCTAGATGCACAAAAGTGATGTTGCATCCTTCACGAGGTGGGGGAGGCGGTCGTCGGACGTCGGCGCGCGCCGACGCGCACCATCCGATCGCGACGGCTCTAAGGAGAGTGTTCTGTGGGCGGAACGAATCTAGGCCGCGTCCCTCAGGAGCGACCGGCGCAGCCGCTTGACCGCCTGGGCGTGGAGCTGGCTGACGCGTGTCTCTGAGACGGAGAGGACGTTCGCGATGTCCTTCATCGTGAGATGCTCGACATAATACAACGCGACTACCAGTCTCTCGCGCTCGGGGAGGCCCTGGACAGAGCGAGCGAGGTCTTCGTGCAACTCTTTCTCTTCGACACTGCGCGTGAAATCTATGTCTTCCGCGGCGGTCGGCATCTCGGCGGCCGGGAACGAGTCTCCGTCGTCGTCCTTTTCGAGCAATCGATCAAGGGAGACGGTAACCCAGCGGGAATGAGAGTAGGCCTCGCGATATTGGACGAGAGTGATTCCCATGTGCGCCGAGGCTTCACGGTCGGTCGGCGTTCGGCCGAGAACCGTTTCGAGCTCGCTCTGGGCGCGTTGAACGTCACGAGCCTTTTGCCGCATTGTTCGACTGAGGCGGTCCATTCGCCGGAACGCGTCGATCATGGAGCCGCGGATGCGTTGGATAGCGTAGGCATGGAAATTGGTGCCCTTTGCCGGGTCATAACGTCGTACAGCCTCAATCAGGCCGCAGGTTCCATAGCCAACTGCGTCCTCGAATTCGAGGAGTCCAGGGATCTCCAAGGGCAAGGACCG
>JBDUAL010000263.1:0-3800 GCA_040004685.1 Anaerolineaceae bacterium
ACCCGCGCTTTCAGAAACTCTGCGAGCGCATGGCGCCTGAGGTTTCGCGTTAGCCTGCGCAACCCTAACCCGTGCACCCCGACCAGGCTTCGCGGGCGGTCATCTAAGGCTTTGCACACTGACCCCCATTCACCAATTCCTTTTTCCGTAGGTTCGGTCGTGTCTAGTAAGCTTTCATCACGAGGCGCCGAAGCGGCAGTGGTGCGCTCCCTGCGCGTGCAGCGGATCAAGCGAGGCGTTTCCATGAATCGCGTTGCAAAGATGGCCGGTCTTTCGCAGCAAATGGTCAGTTACGTGGAGCGTGGCATGCGCCACCCGACGCGGGATACGCTCTTGCGAATCGCCGGTGCCCTAGAGATCGAGTTGTGGAAGTTGCTCGAAAAGGCGACGGGCACCAAGAAAGTGTCTTCTGGTTAACAATCAGATCTCGTGCGCAGTGGTAACGTCGGCCTCGAAGTCCGGGAACGGTGCGCGAGAACTTGTCCTAGGTCCTTTTCGCTCTGGGCGACGCGACCGACGGCTACCCCGGCATCCCTGGGATCGGACCTAAGACCGCCGCCCAGCTTTTGAAACGCCACGGTCAGATCGAAAACTTCCCGTCAAGCGTCCTCGGCGAACGGCGCGATCTCGAGATGCCATACTGTTTAAAGAAGCTCCGTCTCTCGCTCCATTGCAAAAGCAATCGCAGCGCGCGGGTTACCGGAGCCAGCTCTCGAGCGAGCCGGGAAAGGTTCCTCGCCCTACAGCCAGCGCGACACGCGGTTACCTGGGAGCGGGGGACTGACTCCCGGGGTAACTACTCCGGATTACGGGATGCTGTGGCCTTTGTTGGTCTTGACGATGTTGACGTCCGCATTCCTGATCCGGCCGTCGGCGTTGACGTCCTCGCGGAAGTTGACGCTCGTCACGGCCTGATTCAATTGACCCTGAACGAGCGTCAGATCCGGCCTGCCCACCAAGCGACTGGCGTCGGCGTCGCCCGTCAGAAAACCAAACGGGACGTCTCCGTGCGGTTGGCCGTCGCCGTTGATGTTCTGCGTATGAAGGGTCACAACCTCTGCACTGGTCACACCGGTGAGTTGTGCCGTCATACTGTTACCGCTAAAGGTAATCGCTCCGACCGTGGCCGTGCCGCTGAGGACAGTTACCTGGCCCGAGGTGACAGGAGCGTTGAAGGTGAAAACGGCGTTGTAAGTCGTGGCACTACGATCTTCCACTCCGGATGTGCCGGTCAGCGGCATATTCACGCCGAATATCCCGGCTGGCCCATGAGTCAGTCTCGAAGCTGCGCTGACGAGGGTCGGACCGCCGCCGCCCGTTGCTAACTTGAAGCTGCCGACGCGCAATTGCCAGCCAACAGAGCTCGTTACCGGAACCCATTCGCTGACGTACCAGAAGGTGAGATCATCAGTCGGATCAGTTACGATCGAAGTGTAGTCACCCCAGCGATTGAGGCTGGTGGTTTGGGAGCCGGTTCCCGCGATGATGATCCCTTCGCCCTGTGGCAAGGTGCCAAGTGGATCGCCAGCCAGGCGACCCGTATAGGACACACTCGGAAACCTGGCCGGGTTGACCCCGTTAGCGGAGCTATAACCTAGTGCCATATTTCCCTGGCCATCCATCGCGATACTGCCCATCCAGCGATGAATGCCGTCCGTGATCCCAGGCGCGTAGGTGCCCTGCTGGAAGATGACCGGGCCGCTATTAGGACTACGCAATTCCCACCAGCGAATGCCTGACACTTCGCCATTGGGCCCTGTCCCCCCGGAGACCGACTGGTTAGTGACCAGCGATTCGTGGTTGCCAAAATTACGATAAGCCAATCGGAACAGCGGGCGCTGCCGATAGCCCAGATGATCGATCTTACTGGCCGTGCCCGGTTGCGGGATGCAGGCCCGGGTGCCGCCACACAGACCCAGGATGGAGTTAAACGAGGCGACCGGAACGGTATTAGCCAAGACGAAGGTGGAATTGGAAGGAGTCACGAAGTCGACGTGGAACTTGTATAGATTCAGCGCGTCCGAAGTCGCCCCATAGGGGCCGTTGTTATCTTGTGACCCAACAAAGTAGTTTGGGCTGCCAAGGGGTGGAGGCGTCGGGCCGTCCAGGTCGCTCGGGAGCAACCCGTCGCCTACATTGGCTCCCAGGCCTACCGGCGGGACCAGAAACGAGACCACCTGGGGCGCGGGATTCCCCGCCAGCATCTGGGCACGATTCAAGGCATACGCTCCGACACCCTGGAAGGCGCCGGCTAATCCAGCAAACTCACGGGTGCTAAGATAGTAAGCATCCGGCCAGACGCCGTATTTCGGGTAGTCGGGGAAATTGGCCCCGGTCGTCCCGGTCTTGAAAGCGTAACGAAAATAGCTTCCCGTCGGGTCATTCGTCGTCGAGATCGCCACGCAGTTGAGAAAAGGCGCGGTCGTAGCGGTGAATTGCGAGAGCAGCCAGCGATCAGCCGCGCGATCATACAACACCACCGGATCGCCAGAGTTAGAAGTTTGACAGGACCCGCCGAATCCAGCCCAGAGGGTATTATTGGCAGCCGGACCAAAAACCGACGTACCAGTCTTATTGAAGATCTGGAAGCTCAGGTTGCACATGGCGACGATGTGGTTTGGACCCACCGCGCCGTTCGGGTCCGGCGGAACCACGCCGCTGGAATTAGCCTGGGCATTGAAGGTCACCAGCGGTCCCGGGATTTCAGTTCCACTTGGTGTATCCTTTCCCCCCACCGTCGCTTGCACAACGGGATCCAACTCCGGAGCAAAACGGGTCTTCCACGGCACGATGTCGCGGTCTTCGTTCTCGCGCAGTTGGCCCGGTCCAGGCAGGATCACCCGCATTTCGCGCAGAGGCGGGGAGATGTCGAACTTGACCACTGGGGACAAGCCGCGATAGACACCCCGGATCTCCGTGGTCCCTGACGATTGATCCTGCGCGGCGGCCGGGCGCGCGGCCAGGAACGCAACTGCCAGGACGAAGAAGCCCATCAGCGCGAGAAGCGCGGGGCGCATAACGAATCCAGGACGAGAGGTCGACTTCTTCATGTTTTGATTTCCTACATTGGTGGACTGCGAGCGCCGCGCTGGAGAAGCCAGAAGGCCGCAAACAGTTGATTTCTCGATGTTAGCAACCCACCGGATTCGGTGTCATCCCATTCATCATTACGAATTCGTAAGGTGACTGCGGGGGATGGAATAATCCTTCGCCACCAATGCGATGGCGTGAGTATCACCAGTCCGACGACGATTGCCCTGATTTTAAGGATCGTTCTTGAGCGAGAATCGCCCTTGAAGGCTAGCCGACGAACGAGTCAGCGCGGCAGCGTGGAGGAGATGGTCTCGTTCGCCGCGCGGTGATTCGATCAGAAACTCTCGCCGTCATATGCAAGCGAGCGCGCGGCGAAGGGAATCGTCGCCAGGTCCTCAACCTCCGGCGTCTCCTCCCGTGGGTCGAGCCGGGCGATGCGCCATTCCTCGGACTTACCAGGGTGGTCCATCTTCTCGCGACCACACAGGACATAAAGGATGCCTCCGCAAAGGTCTGCCCACAATCTCCGCGCCGACCTGGAGCGTGCGGGTCACCTGCCCGGAGTCATCGAGCCGGTAAATCTCCCCTTATACGACTGACTCAGGTAGAGATGTTCCCCGTCGTAACTTAGAGAGGACCCGGTAAAATCCGGACACGCGAAGAGCTTGGCTAAGCCGTCGGCCTCCGTGTAGCGATAGATATGGCGATCGTTGTTCAGGCCTTTCCCGATCGTGAAACGCCAGCCGTCATTGGTCAGCACGCCCGCC
>JBDUAL010000264.1:0-3789 GCA_040004685.1 Anaerolineaceae bacterium
ATGACCGATCGTCCACACACCTTCACCGTGCGTTCGAGCGATGACCGCCGACTGGCCGCGGCACTCGTCGCCGACCCCGCGATCTTCGGCGTCGAACTGCGCGACGAGCGGCTAACCGTGCGCACCTCTGATTTTGCCGAGTTCACCCTCGCCATCCCACGAATCGCTCGCGATGCAGGCGTCACCCTGAACGAACTGCTGCCCACCGACGAGTCCCTCGAGAGCGTTTTCTCCTATCTGGTGAAACGATGAACGTGGCGATCATCCAGCTCACCGCTCGTCAGATGCTGGGACAGAAGCGCAGCCTCCTGCTTTTTGCTACGGCCCTCATCCCCGTCTTAATCGCGGTCGTCTACCGCTTCAGCGACGCAACAAACAACACGATCTATCTGCACGAAACGGGTGTACTCATCAGCGCGCAACCGCGGTGGGTGTCGCGAGTGCTGCTCAGCCAGCTGATTGTGGGCACCCTCTTGCCGCTGGCCGCCCTGATCTTCGGCACTGCCGCCATCGGTTCGGAGATCGAAGATGGAACCGCTGTTTACCTTCTTTCGAAACCGATTCCGCGCTGGCGAATTGTCGCATCCAAGATGCTTGTTGCGTGGGCCACAACCAGCGCGCTCGTCCTTTCTGCAACCGTCATCTCCGTTTTGATCGCTCTCGAACACCCCCTCGACTACGGCATTCTCATCGGCTTCTTGCTTGCCGGGACGGCCGGCGCCCTCGTCTACACCGCGCTGTTCGTCCTCCTCAGCATCGTCACCAGCCGCGCCCTGATCGTGGGTCTGCTTTACGTCTTCATCTGGGAGGCGGTGCTGACGCGGCTCTTCAATGGACTGCGGTACGCAAGCGTCCGTGAGTACGCCCTCGGGGTCGCCGACAGGGTGATCACCGCGCCAGCAGCGGTGTTCAGCGCAGACCTCGAAGGCAACGTGGCGGTCATCCTCGTGTTCGCCACGTCTGCGCTGCTGTCTTTCTACGCCGCTCGCCGTCTCGCGGTTTGGGAAATAGGCGAAAGCACATAAGCCAGTCTTACATCGGAGGCGGATTCTCGGGGGCCTCCGCGCGCAGGCGAAAGACATCGCCCGGCTGCATTCCCATAGACCACATCGCTACCAGGCCCAGGCCAACGTTGAATGCCGTGCTGAAAAGATGGCTACCTACGGCGTACGCCAGCGCGTCGTGGGCCGGGATGTCGTAGAGCGAGAACGCGCTGAGCAACGCCAGTTCGTACGTCCCGACATTTCCAAAGGTGATTGGAAACACTGTAATGATTGCCACCACCACCGTCACGGAGACGTACGCCGCCAACGGGAGGTGCAGGTGGAACGCTCGCCCGAACGCCCAAAAGATGAGGATATCCACCAGCCAGCCGAACAGATTGAGGGCCACTTCAATAGCCAGCAGCTTCGGCCGCCGCATCACTTCCAGGCCTTCTCGGAATCGCGGCCAGTGGCTTTCGATCCCGCCCCGCATGCGACGGGGGAGTCGGCCGAGCAGTCTCCAGCCCGGTGCAGCCTCAGGGATGCGGTGGCTGACGAAGACGGCTCCCGCGAACGCGACGAGCGTCCCACCCGCCAAAAACCAGAGAACCGTCGTCGATGCAAAACCGGCGGCAGGCAGTGTGAAGCTGATAACGATGAAGACCACCATGATCAGCGCATTGACCACCGCTTCGGCGCCGCGCCCTGCGATTAATCCTGCTCGGGGCAGCTTGTAGCGGTTCGCCACGATCTGAATCTTCACGACATCGCCCGCTGCCGCCGGCACAACGGCGTTCACCAGCGTACCGATCAGCGTCGCACCAAAGAGCCCGAAGAACGGCGCGCGCCCCACCTTCGTCAAGGTGATCTGCCACTCCCACGCGTGGACGACTCGAGATCCCGTATAAACAACCAGGGCGAAGAAAAGCCAGGTGTACTGAGCTTCGGAGAACGCGCGACCAAGTTCCCCGATGTCGATTCGCCACGCCGCGACGGAGAGCAAAAGGCCCACAACAAGGAGCTGGATGAGCCAGCGATTGGTCAGGAACCGCCGCAGACGCCCGGGCCGCTTGTGTTCCCGGAGATGGCCAGGAGGCGGTGCTGTCGCAGGCATGCCCCGTCCGGTTGACATCGGCACCTCCGGAGCAGGATCTTACGCTTCCGCACCCTGAGCGCCGCGTTTCTGCCCGCGCCATTGTGCCTCACACCAACCTACGGCGTTTCGAAGGCGGGCCCTCGCGCGAACACGAGCGGCTCCCGGATAAACGCGTACGCGGCGATGGAGGCGACGATCAGGATCACGCCGATCGTCACATACACCGCACCGATGCCAACCAGCCCAGAGACGAACCCCCCGCCCAGCGGCCCGATGAGCAGCGCCAACGATTGCATGCTCGCAGCGAGCCCGAAGGCGCTGCCCTGCATTCCATCCGGCGCGCTCGCCGCGATGAGCGCGTTCGTCCCGGGCACCATCGCCCCCTGGAAGAGCCCAACCCCGCCCAACAGCAGACAGAACATGCCGAAACTCCCGGCCAGCGCCACCGGGAGGTAGAGCAGGCCAGTGAGGATCGCCGCCCCAGCGACGCAATTGCGGTAGCCTATGCGCTGTCCCAGCGGTGCCACCACCAGCGCCGCAACCGTGCTCGTCAGGCCGATGATGCCGAACAGAATTCCTGTCGCCGCCTCCTCTTTCAGGCGGAACGTCCCGAACGGCAGCGAAAGCGAGACCCGGTCAGCGCCGCCCGCACCGTGCACGGAAAAGTCGTCGATGCTGATCGGCATCACCGGTCGGACGAACGTGGTGCTCAACCAGAGCGCGAAAAGCAGGACCATCATCAAGATGATCTGGCGCTCGGAAACCACCGTCTTCAGGTTGGTCATCAGTCCACCGCCCCGCCCTCGGTTGTCGTCTGCCGGCCGCACCGCGATAGACTCCTTCGGCTCGTGGACAAACAGGTAGACCAGAGCTGCGGCGATCAGGTAGAGCGCGGCGCAGAAGATGAACGATTCGCGAATGCCGAGATTCGCCGCTACCACGCCACCGATGACGGGCCCCAGCATGTTCGCCGTGAACAGGCCAGTTTGCAGCGTTCCGAGCGCGTAGCCCACTCGCGCCCGTGGCGTGGTCGCGGCCACCAGCGCAGCCGCGGCGCCCATCGTCCCTGCAAATGCACCCATCAAGAAGCGCAGGGCGATCAGCTGCCAGACCGCCTGGGCGACGCCCATGAAGGCGATCAGGATCCCTGCGCCGACCAGCGCCCGGATGAACATCGGCCGCCGTCCGTAGCGGTCGGCAAGCGCCCCCCAGAGCGGCGCCGTCAACGTCAGCGAGAGACCGGTGACGCTTCCCGAGAGTCCGGTGTAGTAGGCAATCTGCGACTTATCCGAGACGCCGAGTTCCTTGATATAGAAAGGAATGAACGGGAACACGAAGTTTGCGCCAAGCAGCCCAACAAAGACCCCGATCCAGATGAACGCCAGGTTCCGCTTCCAGGCCCCTTCGAGCACTGCCGTCAGCGGCGAGGTCACCGTAGTGACAGGCGTTCCCGGCCCTTGTCGGGCCATCAGGCGTGACCACAGCTGATGGGTGAAGGGCCAATACAAAACACGTTGTAGGTCCGAAGGGGAAGTACGGCCATCATGCCAAGGAACCGTGGTTCGCGCAGTGGCAGAGATGAGCGCCACCTAGCCCAGACCGTGCACACAAATGCGATCCCCGCCAGCGACAAGTCAATGGGCTTGACGCGACTTGACTTTTGGTTATTATCGGCCAACCCCGTCCGCACAGCGGACCGATCGCGCCGTC
>JBDUAL010000265.1:0-3768 GCA_040004685.1 Anaerolineaceae bacterium
AAATTATTGCCGCGTTGTGGCGAACCGAGATCGCTTCCGGTCGGGAAACCCGGCGCGCCGTACTGCACAACGGTGGCATTGCCAACGGTAGTCCAGCGCGGCACGGCTAGGACATCATTGCCGCTCGCAGAGCCAGCGCCTTCTTCAGCGCCGGGATTCAGGATCAGGTTAGCGCCTAAAGTTGCGCCGCCGCCGCTGCCGCCGGTGGCGACGAGCGTTACATTGTTGGCGTTGTAGTTGGCATTGAAAAAGCCGTTGATGGTTGAGAAAGTACCGCTGTGCGAACCGAACGTGAGCACCTGAAAGCTCTGTCCTGCAGTCGGCGTGAAACCTGACACAGCGGGTGCGAGCGAAGACTCGCCGCGCTCGCTGAAGGTGATCGCGGACCTCGCCGCCGGCTACGTGCTCGAAACCACCGTTGGGACGGGCGAAGCAGTGCGCATCATGACGGGAGCGCCAATGCCCCCAGGGGCGGACGCCGTGGTCCCGTTCGAAGAGACCGATGAAACGCTGCGCGGCGTCAACGAGGCGGCCACAAAGGCTGCGTTCGTGCAGGTTCTGAAAGCGGCTGCGCCGCGGGCGAACATCCGCTTCCGAGGTGAGGACGTCACGACAGGCTCAGTCGTCGTTCCAACGGGGCGCGTGGTGCGCGCTTCGGAGGTCGGCGTGCTGGCGAGCATCGGGCTCACGCACGTGCCGGTCTACCGGCGACCGGTGGTCGCAATTCTGTCGACTGGTGACGAGATCACGGAGCCCGGCGGGCCTCTGCTGCCGGGGCGCATCTACGATTCAAACGCCCAGAGCATCGCAGCGATGGTGACGAAGTTCGGGGGGATCCCACGGCTGTTGGGAATCGCGAAGGACACAGTTGAGGATCTGACCGTGAAGATCCGCGAAGGGTTGGACGCGGACATGCTCGTGACCAGCGCTGGCGTCTCACGCGGCGACTTCGACGTTGTCAAAGACGTGCTTGCGCGTGAAGGTACCGTTGATTTTTGGACCGTTCGGATGAAGCCTGGCAAGCCGCTGGCGTTCGGCGCGTTCAAGGCCCCGGACGGGCGCACCGTGCCGCACCTGGGCCTGCCCGGCAACCCTGTAAGTTCCATGGTCTCGTTCGAACTGTTTGGGCGGCCGGCCATCTTCAGGATGATGGGCCGTACCGACTGGGAACGGCCGATCGTGAAAGCCCTCACGCGCGATTCGGTGCAGAACGCCGATCAGCGACGCTTCTACGCGCGCTGCGTTGTGACCCTGGGCGGAGACGGGCGTTACTACGCTGACCTTACCGGTCCACAGGGGAGCGGCATCCTGACGAGCATGAGCGCGGCCAACGCGCTTACGATCATCCCTGAAGATGTCGCGGAAGCTCTGCCGGGAGACGAAATCAACGTGATGATGTTGGACTGGGAACACGCTCCGTAGCGAGGGCTAACGCGCACCGTGGCGGAGCATTCGCTCGAACGTATGGTTGGAAAGCGCACCTGGACGATGGAGCCGAATACGATCGATTGCTTCGTCAGCCCCGAGTCCAAGCTTCTGTAGGAGAAGGCCCGTGACCAACCCGCTGCGGTTCATTCCGTGCTGACAGACAATGTAGATGTCTGTCGGTGCGGGACCGGATTCGGCGCGAGCAGCGTTCATGGCGTCGGCGACAGCGTTTTCGATTCGCGAGAACGGCGAAGGCACGCCTTCGCTATCCACGAATACGCAGGCGATCGTCCTTAGGGCAGCGGCGCGGTGCTCAGCGGGCATGTCGCCGGCGGTATCGATGAGCCAAGCCTCACCGAGCGCCTCGTGCCGAATTTCGTCACCGCGGTGACTATGAGCGCCGCCCATCCAGATGTTGGATCGCGAACTAAATTCGCCAGCATTCAGTAGGAGACTGGCACGCGGCGTGGCGCCGTTCGGCGCGCCGGATAGGTGGTCTGGCTCAAGCATATATTGAGCATGCGGGGAAGAGGGGCAACGCGAAAACGTCGTCTGCCCAAACAGCGGTTGAGGCGTACGATGCGGGTGTGATGCAGGCGCGCGCCCGGACAGAGAGCAAGCATGAGTCTTGAGTTGCAGGTGGCCCTGGCGGCACTGTTCATCGCTTTGCCCCTAACCGGTGCGCTCAGGTTGAAGACCCGTCCCAACCGTCGCCCAGGCTTCGAATTAGTCCCGCGAATTGGCGGTTTCAGCATCCTGACGGCCTTTCTCGCCGCTCCAGCCGTCGTCGCGCTGTTCTCGACCGACGCCCGTCGCTTCGTGCGCGATGACTGGTCAGCGACGCTAGCGCTAGGAACATGCGGCTCACTCGTGTTTTTGATGGGTGCGCGGGATGATTTCCGTCCCGTGAACTGGCGAGTCAAGTTCGGCGTTCAATTCCTCGCTTCAGCGGCGCTCTTCGCTGGTGGCTTTCACGTCGGCGAAATGACGCTGCCAGGGGGCGACACTGTTGCCTTGGGCTGGCTGGACCTGCCCGTGACGGTTCTCTGGCTGGTAGTCGTGACTAACGCGATGAACCTGATTGACGGGCAGGATGGCGTGGCGGCGGGGATCTCTGTTCTCGTTTCAGCGACCATGGCGTACGTAGCATGGGACCTGGGGCACGACCTGATCGCGATGCTGTTCGCTGCGCTGGCGGGCGCTTCACTCGGCTTCGTGCCGTTCAATTTGCCGCACGCGCGAAGGCTGCTGGGGGACTCGGGCGCGTACTTCCTTGGTTTCACGATCGGCGCGCTCAGCATCGCCGGCTTCGTTGACACGACAGGGCGGGTACCACTCTACATTCCGCTGGTGGCGCTTGGTTTGCCGGTGTTGGATGCAGGTATCGCGTTTCTCCGTCGCTACCTGGCCGGCACCCACCCTTTCGAAGCCGACCACGACCACTTTCATGACCGCATCGAGCGCATTTTCCATTTCAGCTCCCTCAAAGTAGCGATCACCAGCTACGCGATAACGGTCGTGTTCTGCGCAGCGGCACTGCTGCTCCACGCGTGGTACAAGAACGTGGGCTCGGCGATCGTTGGTGGAGCAGTCGTGGTGTTCGCGCTGTTGCTCGTTTTGGCACTCGGATACGTTGGGACTATGTGGAATTCGCCGCGCATGCTTATTCTCAGAGGCCGGCCGGAGCCAGTGGGCGCAGATGCTGGCGGTTAGGGGTTTGGACGGCGCAAGGCGCGATTTCTGGCGGTGCGCAGAGTGTACGACGTGATGTGGATAGCGAGGCGCCCGGCGATGCCAGCGGCGGTGGCAGCATCCAGGACGCGAGTGGTGGCCATGTGTCGACGGTAGTAGTGCCACATGCCAAGGTGGTGAGCGGTCATCGCGCGGTACACGGCGTGGCGCGAACTGCCGCCGACCCGATGCTGGACGCTTGCCATGGGGTAGTAGACCACTCGTAATCCGGCAGTGTGCACGCGGCGAGCGTAGTCCACGTCCTCGATGCTGAAGAAGTATTCGGAGTCCAGGAGGCCAACGGCATCAATGGCCCGACGGTGAATGAGCATGCACGCGCCAGAGACCCAATCTACGTCCCGTGGTTCATCGTGGCTCCAATCGCTCATCAGGTAGTGCTTGGACCAGCGGTTTCCGGGAATCAGCTTTGTGGTGAGCGAATGACGGTTAAACAGTGCCGTACGGTGCGAAGGGAATGCCCGACAGGAGGCCTGAATGCCGCCGTCCGGGTTTTCGATCCGCACACCGAGAACGCCAACGTCCGCACAGTCGCCGAGGAACCGGGCGGCCGAGGCCAAGCCACCATTGAGGAGCAACGTATCGGGATTG
>JBDUAL010000266.1:0-3761 GCA_040004685.1 Anaerolineaceae bacterium
TCCCTTCGTTTCAACCGAGCCTTGACGTTTGTGGAAACCTTGGCCTGTCAGATTGGCGGCACGCGCCAGTACTAGCGCATCGGAAGCAATCCAGCCGCCGGCCAGTCTGCTAATTGCCGACCGTTGGGCAGCCGACCGGTACCTGGAAGGGCGGCTCGACGGCTGCGAGGTGCAGGACGAGGAGCAGTGGGTCCTGGCCGTCAGCTGTGCCGCCACAGTTCAAGTCGAAGGCGCCGAGTAAGACTGCGCAGTCATTGATGACGTCCGGCGAGACGGCGGCCGTGAACTGGAGGCTGCGCATCAAGTCATTCACGCCGATAAAAGTTGATCAGACCCCATTTGGCTGGCAGTATCTCTCGATCCTCATACCGCGTCCTTACGATCCAGTGCGGGTCTGTCGGAGCGATGTTGAACCGAGGCCTGTAATCGGTCAGCGACTCGATGGGGACGCCGAGTTCAGCCGCGAGGAGTTCGGCTCTACGGTAGGTCAGAGTGAAACGGCCGCACATCAATGGAGAGCGTACCAGACGCACACGTCATCCGCTTCGGGATCACTGTCACCCGACACCGGACGTATCACTAAGTCTTCTCTGTATCGATCCGCTACTCCCGCCCGGCTTGCAGCACTACTGGAAGGCATCATTCGCCACGGAGCTGACGGACGGAGCGATTGCAGCGCACGCGGAGTTCGGCCCGAAGGTGCCGTACATCGCCTCGACGATGCACATCTACCCGATCAACGGCGCCGCCCACCGCGTCGCCTCCGATGCGACGGCGTTCGCCTACCGTGACACCAACTTCGCGACGGTGATCGCCGGCATGTGGCCCGATCCCGCCGACAACGAGAAGAACACCAAATGGGTGAAGGACTACTACAAGGCGCTGGAGCCGCACTCATTGTCCGGCGGGTATATCAACTTCATGTCCGGCGACGATCAGGGTCGCATCAAAGACAACTACAGAGGCAACTACGACCGTCTTGCCTCGATCAAGAAAAAGTACGACCCCGGCAACGTCTTCCACATGAACCAGAACATCAAGCCCTAGTCCGTCCGAACCTCAAGACGGGCGGCCCGCCAAAAAATGAGAATGAGAACGAGGCTGGGCGGTTAGACCCAGGTGACTTCGTGGACATGAATGGGCTCATCGAAGCCCTTGAGCGCCATCTCACCACGGTCGGCGAACTTGAATCCCTTGCCGAGGCAGAGCTCTCGAACGGGGTTCGAAGTCAGGATTGTGCTGGGCTCGGCGGCATCGCAGATCCGCCGCGCCAGCTGAACGACCGCTCCGAACAGGTCGCCGCTGTCTCGGACCGGTTCGCCCGCGCTCATGCCGATGCGGATACGCAACGCCGCATCTGCACTACGATCCTGGTTGCGATCCTTGAACGCCCTCTGGATGTTCACGGACGACTGAAGCGCCTGGGCAACCGACGCGAATGAGGCCATGATGCCGTCGCCCGTATGCTTGACCTCAGTGCCTTCGTGGTCGCGAAGACCCGTGCGGACGATGCTGTCGTGTTCTCGCAAGATGACCATCGCAGCGTCGTCGCCCAGTTTCTGCGTGAGACGGGTCGAGCCTTCGATGTCCGTGAAGAGGACTGTCCTGAAGGCGCTGTCGGCAATCGGCTGGGCGGCTGATGTACCCGGCGGATCGTTCAGCCGACCCAGGAAGTCCGCCACGGCGTTTTGGTCCACTTCGATAATCTCGCTCGCGACCAAGCCATGCGACTCGGCATGGACAGCCTGAGCGTCTGCCTTGGAGGGCGAGTCCACGAGACAGAAGGCGTGGCCGCGCTCTAGGTCCACCCAATACGTCAGGTACCGCGTGTGATACTTCTCCTGGACTTGCAGGTCGAGGAGGTGCGCGGCGTAGAGAGCCCCAGGCGCTACTTTCCCGGCTTCATGGCGATCCATGTACATCGGCATCAGTCTGCTCCTTCGGCGACACCCGGTTCAGTGCTGATAGGCGTGTCTAATTATGTCGCCGCGCGGGAATATCTTACAAGGCTGCCGCCCCGCATCAATTCTTCGCGCTTGCGGCCACCTTCCGGGTGCCAACCAGGGCCGGCCTCTCCGGGTTGACGACGTAGCGTATCCTCGGGAATCCCGTATCCACCACTGCGAACGAGGCTGACACCGGATAGGCCAGCCGGGCTCCGTCTGCGTTCCAGCCCTCAGCGGAGAACTGGGAGACCACAGGCTTGCCGCGATCAGCACGGTGGAATGTGAACTCCGGGTCGACCTGGACCAGTATGGGTTCCTCCCCGGCCGGCCCTTCGAGACGGGCCGCGTTCATGTTCGCGACGTACTGGACGTCCCCACCCGAGATCGGCTCCGGTCCAACGAGAGCGGCTTCGAGTTGAACGTGTCCGCTGGTCTCGACAGAGAGTTCGATCCGGTCATGGTAACGGCGCAGAGAGATCTCGCCCTGCCGGCACGCGAAACCCCATCCGCTCGCCAGGGCGTCCGCCGCCGGCGCCGAATCGACGTACGCCATCGTCAGGTACCCGCGCGGACGAACCCCGGCGCGGCATCCGATGCGCGCCTGCGCCAGCAGGAAGGGACCGGCGGGACTATCCGGGAAGCGATGCACCGAGAAATAGATGATCGGAGGGATCGTCGGGTGGAGTGCCTTCGGAATCAGGTCCTCAGTCTGTCCATCGTCAATCTCGAAGGTGAGCTGGAGAATCTCGACGTTCGCTAATTCCCAGGGCTCAGCGTCAAGGCTGCGCATGAGCGGGACCCCCTCAAGCAACGCGCCGATGTCTCTTTTGCCGAAAGCGGGCATCAGCTCTGTCTCCCCACAGCAGCCACGTCTGCGGCCACGCGCTGGAACTTCGGCATCACTTCTTTGGCGAACAGCCGCATGCTGGCCAGCACGTCGTCCTGGGGCACCGTCTCCGCGGCGTTCAGAAGAAAGTTGATCCTGTCCGCCCCCACCGACTCCCATTGCCGGATGACGCCGGTGATGCGCTCTGGGTCTCCGATACAGATGCCCTCCGGAACACGGCCGCCCTCATCCGGTCCGGAGACCTCCTGCCGCAGTTGTGGCAGCAGGCCCAGCGATGGATACGAGCGGCTCGGATACGCCTCGCGTGCGGAGAGCAGTTGCGCCGCGAGATAGTTGAAGGTGCCGGCCAGGCGCTGACCGGTGCGCACGCCTGCTTCCAGATTCTCGTGGCAGTAGAGGAAGTTCACAGTGTTAACTTGCTCGTTGACGAATCCGCCGACGGGCTCGCACTGCTGGATGCGGCTACGGTATCCAGCAATCCGGGTCTCTTGTTCGGCGAAGCCGCCGAAAGTGAGGCCCAGGCTCCCCAACCCGCGATCGGCCGCGTCGAGCTCCGTGCCAGGGCTGGTCACGGCGACCCACATCGGTGGATGCGGCTTCTGGTAGGGTTTTGGAAGGATCGCCCGCTTGGGCATCGAGAAGAACGTTCCTTCGTATCCAAAACGCTCCTCGGTCCACATCCGTGGCAGAACGCGCACGAATTCGTCCCATGAACGCTTGGTGTCGTCAGGATCAGCCTGGAAGCCGGCGAGCTCCGTCCATGTGGCGGACCTCCCGGTACCGAACTCGAGGCGGCCGCCCGAGATGATATCGAGGACCGCCGCACGTTCAGCGATGCGGACCGGGTGGTTGAACTGAGGCACGCAGACAACAATGCCGTGGCCAACGCGAATGTTCTTCGTCATCACGGCGCAGGCCGTGAGAAATATCTCGGGCGCCGAGGAGTGTGAGTACTCCTCGAGGAAATG
>JBDUAL010000267.1:0-3747 GCA_040004685.1 Anaerolineaceae bacterium
TGCGTGAGTAAGCCGCGCTAACCCGAGGGTTATTGCTGGATTGCCCGGGGTTCCCTCGGAGCCTATCCTCCCCTTACCGTTCGTTCGGAACCGTTCGTTCGGAAAAGGAGAATGACTGAGATGGCAGACCTCAAGGAAACTCAGAACCGGCATGGTCAGGACGTGGTATCCGGAAACATGGCGGGCCTCATGGGCGATTTCACCCCCGCCGGTATGGCGAAGGTGATGGCGATGATGGCGGCTGGCCCGATCTCCGCGAAGAGCTTCGAAACCAAGGACCTCGGTAACAACGAAGTCGAGATCAGCTATATCGGCGACTCGACGCGTGTTGTCTGGAGTAAGTGGGTCCAGGTTGGAGACAAGTGGCAGATTGATGACGTCGCCGCAAGGTAGTGCGGCCGGCACTGCCCGCGAAGCCGCCGAACGCAACGCCAAAGCGGTGATGGAAGGCAACTTAGCCCTGATTATGGGCGACATCACGCCCGAAGCGTTGACCCAGATGATGCAGATGGCCGCCCAGGCTGGCGGCGTGTCGCCTGCGGCCATGCCCAACATTCAAGGATACGAAATCACCGAGATGCCCCCAGCGGGCGACGGTGAAGTCTTCCAGGTGGAGTTCACCTCCGCTGTTGGCAAGGCAACGCTCTCGACGACCTGGAAAGAGATCATGGGGCAGTGGAAGATCGCTGCCGTCAGTCTGGTCTCGGCCGAACCCGCGCCGAGCGCGTGACCGAAGGAGCACGGCGGCCGATGGAACTCTGCCTCGTCCGCCACGCGATCTCGGTTGATCGCGGGGCGCCAGGCTTCTACGACGATGACCTGCGTCCGCTCACTCCAGAGGGCGCCAAGCGCTTCAGGCAGGCGGCGCGCGGCCTGGGCCTGCTTGTCACACCTCAGGTCATCCTCACCAGCCCGCTGGTGAGGGCACGACAGACTGCGGAGATTCTGATGGACGTGTTCCGTCTGCCAAACCTCCACGTCAGTGACTCTCTCGCCCACGGCGACCATGCTTCGCTGCTCCGAGACGTTGCCGAACTAGAAGCGCAGACGGTGCTCGTTGTGGGCCACGAACCGTATATCTCCGGCCTGCTTTCATACCTCGTGGCGGGCGACGAATCCCGGATCGGAGCAACGTTCAAGAAGGGTGCCGCAGCGCTCGTCACCTGCGTGGATGAACCCTCGGCCAACGGTTGCTTGCTTGAATGGCTCTTACAGCCTGCCGCGCTACGAGGTCTCGCTCATTCCTGACGTCGCTCCTTAATCAGCAAGCGTGTCTTGAAGACCGATTCGAAGCGCTTCTGTTGCCGCTCCAGGTCGTACATCTCGGCGTCCAGTGGTGCACGCGAAGTGAGTTGTAAGCGAAAGCCCGCCGCCTGCATCGCCGCTTCGATACCGAGTACCGGCGAAGGGACTCGGCGCCGAATAGCGCGGGCGCAGCCGAGCAACGAAGCAAGCACTGCCGCTCGGCGAGGATCATCTGCATCGATCACTGTGCGGTAGGCTGAAAGGTCGGGCGTTCCAGCGGCCGCGCAGCGCACGAGCGCCGCCACCAGGACGATCTCGCGATGGGCAAACCCGTGCAAGTCGCCACTATGCACCAGGTATTCCGCGTGCCGGTCGCGGTTGTAATAGTCGACATGCATTCCAATGCCTGCCAGCCGCGCCGCCGCGAGCAGGAGCGAGAGCTCGGCTTCGCCCAGGCCGTGGAGCGGCTGGGCCGCAGCGAAGAGCAGCGCCGCCGCGTTGACGACTGGCTCAGCCGCGAACTCGTGGATGCCGTTGGCTCGGGCGAGGCCGCTAATCGAGGCCGTGCGCACGTCCGGCACTCTGGCATTCTCCCCTCGTAACTCCTGCCAGAGCACCCCCTCGCGCAGCCCCTGGCCGGCAACCGTAAGGGTCGACGCCCCGGTCATATCCATCAATTCATCAACAACGGCAGCGGCGGCAGGCAGGATGTCAGCGCGGGCCAGGTTGATCCCCGGGATATGGCGGCGTTCGTCGACCGTGGCTCTCAGAAGCGTAGTCGCCAGGCGACGCACCTCTCGCCGCGGGATCACGAAGCCATGGAGGCGCCTGAGCGGGTAGCCGCCGCGACTGCGCGTCAATCGCGCCAGGTTCCGCACCGCGCCTCCAGACCCGTATAAGGTCTCTGACTGCTCGCCAACTGTGTACTCGGCGCGAACTGCTTTACGCAGTGTCCGCACCTCCTTGGGGGATGGGGGATCGGAGCGAAGGTACCGTTCGGTGGCGTAGATAGCGCCCAAAGGCGCGGACTGCGCGTCCACCAAGACCCGATCGCGAACGCGGATGAGTTCGAGCGAACCGCCGCCGATATCGAGGAGGTAGCCATCCCGCAGCGCTGTGCTGTTAATGACGCCGAGGAAGCCAGCGTATGCCTCTTCGGCGGCCGACAGGATGCGAAGCGAGATTCCTGTCTGCTCGCGCGCCCGCGCCAGGAACTCTGGGGCATTCGGCGCGCGGCGGAGTGCTTCCGTGCCAACCACGACCGTTGTCGTTGGGCTGAATGAGCTCGCCACCTGGCACACGATGCGCAACGCGCGCAGCCCTCGTTGCATCCCGTCCGCCGTCAGATTTCCCCCAAGTTGACCTTTCGCAAGGCGCGCATCGAAACGTTCCTCATCGACCACTTCGAACGCGGCGGATGAAAGTTCGCGGGCGACCAATAGCCGCACTGAGTTCGAGCCGACATCGATGACTGCGATCGTCCGTCCTTGAGCCATCCATCCCCCCGGTGCCGCATTATCCTTCGCTGCCCTGCCTCATGCTCGCACTAATCCGTGCCGACGTAGCTTGAGATGGGGGCATGTGGGTATGGATTTCTGCGTTGACGATGTACGATACGGCCTACGAGGTGGCTAAATGCGACGAAAAGCATTAATCGCAACCCTGCTCTTACCGCTCCCGTTTGCGGCCCTGCCGCTGGTCGGCGTGCTCCTGGGGATGGCCGGAAACTCGCATACGATCATCGTGGATACGCGACAGATCGGACCATTGCAGAGTCAACTCAACCTCACCAGTACTCAGGTGGACCCCCTTGCTTACGGCATTTCAGACCCTTTCCAAGCCGGCTGTTCAGTGCCCTCGGAACTACGGAGCGAGAGCTAACGGATCCCGAATCATATGGTACGCTCGGCGCCAAAGAAGGGGCGCCTGTTGGCGCACGTCCGCACCGCGCGAAACGTCAAGGGTGATCACCCACCTCGATCGCGCAGCGCCTGACCGCAGAGGGCACCGATGAGCGCAACCAGCACCCGCCGCACGCGTTCCAAAGAAACGATTGAGGACTACCTCCTCAGCGAACAGCAGTTGGAGGAGATGTACCACTACATGCTCCTGGCGCGCCGCCTGAACGAGCGCATGTTGGCGCTCAACCGACAGGGTCGTGCGCCATTCGTTATTGCCGGAGCGGGCCAGGAAGCGGCCCAGGTAGGCGCCGCGATGGCCCTTCGCAAAGGCGAAGACTACGTCGCTCCCTATTACCGCGATCTCGGTATGAACCTGGTCCTGGGGATGACCGCCCGCGAGGCGATGCTTAACCTGCTCGGCAAACGCGACGACCCAAACGGCCACGGCAAGCAGATGCCTTCCCACTGGGGGCACCGCGAACGCAAGATCGTGACGCAGTCCAGCGTCGTTACCACGCAGTTTCTGCATGCCACCGGTATTGCATTGGCGGCGAAACTGACGAAAGACCCGGTGGTTGTCCTCACCTCGTGCGGTGAAGGT
>JBDUAL010000268.1:0-3745 GCA_040004685.1 Anaerolineaceae bacterium
TTTGTCTGTTTTCGGGGATTTTCAGCTATTCGGCGACTACCTCGAAGTGCCGGGGTTTCGGGATCGCCGTCGCGCGCTGCTCTTTGATGAGGTCCGCCTCCAGTTCGTCGAGGGCGTCGAGTGCTTTCAGGAGGTGCGGAGTCTGGTCCTTCTCCATCGGCACCTGGATCTGGCGCCAGCGGGTGGCATGGACGTTATTATGACGCAGCGTCAGGGCGTGCACTTCGGCGGCCTGGCGCATCATCGGAGTCGGCAATTCGGTGAGGTTTAGGCCCGCCGCCAGTTGATCGGCGGTGAACGTTCCGGCGGGCTCGCCGTCGATCCGCAGGGTGTAGCGGCCGGCGCTCAAGCCACGGACTTTAAGCGGCGCCTGATTCAGCGCCTGGATAAAATCGGACGATTTCATGGCGAGCGCCACCAGCGGATCGCGCATGTCCAGCGGCATCGGCAGCGCTTCGTCGGTCTGCGTCCACGCAATGCCTTTGCCGGACGGGCGCAGGTCCGCCACGTGGGAATTGGTCTGTCGCACGGCTTCCTTGCGGCCGGCCTCGACTTCGACATCCGCGACCAGGGCCGGGGCGTTCCTCGCCTTAAGCAGCGCTTCCGCCATCAGGATGTGTCCGCCGGCGCCGGGATGCACGCGGTCGGGCAGAATCTTGGCGGCGTTGGCGGGGTCCAGCTCGTTGGCTTTGCGGAGCGCTTCCACGACACTCGTGTTCAGATCCGCCAGCCCGAAATGTTGTTCGCCGGCGAACTGTTTCAGGTAATCACTGTAGCGGATGAGCACCTGGTTGTAGCCGCCCTCGAACAGCGGCGGGCGTGTGACGTCGTCATAGGGCGAAGGCTGGATTGCAGTGATGCGGACGCCTGGAATCTGGCGCTTCAGGGTGTCGGTGATGTGTTTGAAACCGGTGGAGAACTCGTCGAAAAAGCCCTGGTCGAACGCGCGGTAACGGCCGTCATTCATGCCGAGCATGATGGTGACGACGGTCGGATTGTAGGGCAGCACATCGCGCCAGATGCGCACGTCCATGGGGCCGCCCCCGCCGCCTGTGACGCGGTCGCCGCCCCAGCCGGAATGGACGAAGCTGATATTGGTCCGCGGAAAGCGGGTGACTACGTAGGTCTCCGTGAAGGTGGTGTAGAGGCGCTGGTCGGTGATGCTGTCACCGAAGAAGACCACACGATCGCCCTCGTGCAATCCGAAAGTGGCTTGCGCCGCAGCCGTTCCAGTTACTAAAAGCCCGGACGCCAGTAAGAACGTTAGAGACCATCCGCCAAGTAACTTCGTCCAATCCCGCATGCCAGACAGTATATCGCCCGGTTTCTGTAGAATAAAGGAACCGGTTTCCCAGGAATGCAGTCCGGTAGCGAAGGAGTATCGTATGACCGCTCGGATCCTCACCAGCCTTTGTTTCGCGCTTGCCCTCTCCGGGGCAATGGCGCAAACCGCCCCACCCGCGAACCCATCCGCGACTACGCCTGCAGCAGCCCAACCGCCCAAGCCTGCCGGCGGCGACGACGCCAAACCTGCCGTGCGCGAGACGCCGGCCGATCAAAAAGCGTACATGGACGTCCTCAAAATCAGCGACGCGGAGAAAAAGATCGAGGCCTACGAAAAATTTCGCAAGGATTTCCCGGATAGCCAGTTCGCCAGCGGCGTGGATTCCGGCATTCTACAGACCCTGATCCAGAAGATGCCGGACCAGAAGCCGCGCATCAAGAAGGCCGCGCAGGCGATGTATGACAGCGCCACGGCGAAGGACAAGAATGCCTCGAAGGGCAGCGTGATTGTAACCACTGCCAGCCGCAGCTCGGCCGCCGCGCAAATTTCCAGCCAGTTGCTTGCCGGCGACATGTTATTGAAGGATGCCGAGGGTTACGCGAAGAAGAGCGTCGAGTTGATGAGGCAGAACATTTGGATTTCGGAGCAGCGCGAAGCGTTCGCCAAGCGGAAGCAGACGCTGCCCTCGCAGGAAGAATTCGTCGAGCGTTTCGCGCAGCAGCGTGCGCCGCGCGTCGCCACGCTCGGACAAGTGGAACATAAGCTTGGCCGCGACGACCAGGCGAAGAAGCTACTCGAAGAGGCATACGCGGTGAACCCGGCCAGCGCGCCGGTGGCCGCGACCCTGGGGGAACTTGCCTCGAAGGCCGGCGACGACACCAAGGCGATGGATTACCTGGTCTCGGCGAAGCTCACCGGCAACGCGCCGGATACCGCCAATGCGGCTTTCGAAACCACTTACAAGAAGATGCACAGCGGCTCCATCGAGGGAGTGGAAGCCATGCTCGATACCGAGTATCACAAGCGCTTCCCGAATCCGGTACACGTCGCAGCCTACAAGCCGACGGAGAAGCGGACGGACCGCGTGGTTCTCGCGGAAGTCTTCACAGGTTCCGGTTGCCCGCCCTGCGCCGGCGCCGACATCGCGTTCGATGCGGCGATGGAACGCTACTCGCGCAAGGACCTCGCGGTGGTGATGTATCACTTGCACATTCCGCGCCCCGACCCGATGACGAATCCCGACACTCAGGCGCGCGCCAAGAACTACTCCGTGAATGCCGTACCGAGTTTTGCCATCGATGGCAAGAAGACGGTGGGCGGCGGTTCGCGCGACATGGCGCCCGGCGTTTACGAGCGCTTCAACAAAGATCTGGAGAAGAACCTGGAAACCGCGGCTGAAGCCAACCTTAAAGTGGATGCCGGACTGGCCGGCGGCAGCGTGAAGGTTTCCGCGGCGGTGGCCGGAGTCAAGAGCGACTCGAAGGATCTGAAAGTACAGATCCTGCTGGTCGAAAAAGAGATCCGGCACCTGGGTGAGAACGGTGTTCGCTTCCACCCGATGGTGGTGCGCGCGATCGGCGGGGAGAAAGCGGAGGGCTTCGACTTGAAGTCCGGCAGCGGCAGTTTCGACGCCACGTTCGACCTGGACGCGGTGACCAAGGCCCTGCGAGCCCACCTGGACGATTTCGAGACCAAGCGCGGCGGCGGTTTCAAGTTCTCCGCCAAGCGCGACCAGATCAACCGCGCCGACCTGGCGGTGGTGGTATTCGTGCAGGACGATAAGACGAAGCACATTCTGCAAGCGGCGTACGTCGATCTGGGCGGCGCTCCGGGCACGCGATCTACTACGGAAGCGAACGGCAACGAACCCAAATGAAGCGATTGATTTCCGCGGTCTTTCTGGCCGCCACCCTATTTGCAGCGCCTGTTGACCCGGTCGGCTGGAGACTGCAGAACGCTACAGCGGCGCCGGTGAAGGCCGGCGGCCGCTTCAATGTGAAACTGGTCGCCCAGGTGCAGAATGGCTGGCACCTTTATTCGTTGAAGCCGATGGCGGAAGGCCCGATTGCGACGCGCATCTGGATTGGCTCCGGGCAGCCGTTCTCGCTCGGCGGCACGATCCAGGTTCCGGATCCGCAGGTGACGCAGGACCCGACGCTCGGCATGGAAGTGGAACTCTACGAAGGCGAGGCTGTATTCACACTGCCGGTGAAGGTGGCGGAGGGAGCGCCCGCGGGCCTGCAAAGCCTGGCTGTGAGCGCGAGTTACCAGTGCTGCAATGACAAGCTCTGCCTGCCGCCCAAGACGGTAAAGGTGGAGTTGCCCGTGACCATCGCGAAATGAGCCTCGCGCCAGAAGTTGCGGAACTCTTCCGACGCGATCTCACCGGTCTGTCGCAGGAATTGAACGCGTTTCCCGACGATGACGCGCTGTGGCGCACGCTGCCGGGAATCGCGAACT
>JBDUAL010000269.1:0-3736 GCA_040004685.1 Anaerolineaceae bacterium
AAAACGAGAAGCCCGGGTCTCAATACGTAGACACCCGGGCTTCCTTTGACGCTGCGGATTTGTCGGCCTAAATTACCGTCCCGCGACCCTTGCCGGCTTCCTCAATGAGGTCTTCCGTCGCCTGGTCATGAACGCCGCTCTGGCTTGCTGTGCCTGGAACCAGGCCGGCCTCCCGATCGAGCTGCGCGTTCTGCTGCGAGAGTTCATGTTCCATACGTTCGCGTTGCTTCAACGCCGCATCGTTGTCAAGCAGAAGGTCAACGGTTGCGGCTTCTTGCTCCAACCCCGGCGCGCCCAACTTGTGTTCGTCCGCCTCATCACGGCTGATGTTCAGACTGACACGGTTGCCTTCGGTCTCGCTGACATAACCTGAACTCAGCCAGAAGTCACGGGCCATTGGGAGATCGAGTTTGAAGTAGCCGCCCTTGACTTCCTTCACAACTGCGAACTGCTCGCCGTTGCGGTCAAAGATTGCGCCACCAATCGGCAACTCGGTCTGCGGGTCCTGTAACGTCGAAAAATCTGTAGCCATTGTCCTGCCTCCTGAGCGGGCCCTTCCTGAGGGCGACAAGCTCAACGGTTATCGTCTCCCTCGCCCCATCACAAAGTCATGACAGTCAGGCGAACCGGTTGTTGCATCCGTGTTCCACCGTTTTGCACACGCGTTGCATTGGCCTTCCTGTGCTTGGCCGCGTAATCTCGTCCCAATCCGTTTGGAGGCGGCGCGTGAGTCCAGAAAAACAATTGCAACTCCTCGTCGATCGAGCTGAGATAAGCGACCTCGTGAATCGCTACGCCACGGGTCTTGACACTCACGATTGGCCGCTCCTCCGCTCCATTTTCACAGACGAAATCGACGTCGACATGTCGTCGATCCACATGCGCCCAACCCACGTCACGGCGGACGAGTGGGTCGAGAACGCCCGCATCCTCTTCGCCGGATTCGACGCCACCCAGCACCTCAGTGCGAACCACGTCTACGACATCCGCGGCGATGAAGCGACCTGTACGTCGTACATGCGCGCTGAACACTTCGTGATCAACAACGAGGGCGAGAACTACTACACGATGGGCGGTTATTACGTGGACGAACTTGTAAGGACGACGAGCGGTTGGCGGATCCGTTCCGTCAACCTCAACGTCACCTGGAACCGTGGCAACCGAAACGTCCTTAACCTCGCCGCAAGGCGTGGCCGGGAGCGACTGGGGCTGCCAAGGGCTCGCTAGCGCCGCCCAAAGAAATACCGCCCGATGCAAACCGGGCGGTTTCTGTTGGGGGATCGGTTGATTAAACGGCTGCTACTGTCGGTTCCTCGGCCGGAGTGACTTTCTCTCCACGCTCCAATTTCAGGAGGGCTTCGATCGTGAAGCCAAGATCCGCTCGTTCGCAAAGCGAACTACAGTAGGTCATCTTGAGAGCGGTGCTCGGCGACTTCCGCCAGTCATAGCGGAGTCCACAGCGCGCGCACACCTTGATGTTGTTCAGATTCATCCCGACCGCGCCGGGACCGATTGGGGTTTCGATGTCGATCCTCCGATCACACCGCCTGCCTGCGGGGTAGGCGATCACGTCCTAACTAAAGAACGCATAACTAGCGTAGAAGGTTCCCATCACTCGCGCGATCCTGCCCGAACGGCTAGGAGCCCAGGACGACGCCCATGGTATCGAGGAGGCTGTTCAGGCCGAGAAGGCCAACCGAAAGCAGAACGCGACCGGGCACGATTGTTCAGAGCGACCGCAAATGAGCAAGGGTTGGCATCCGGCGGGCTTTGTTGGCGCCGTCTAGTGCCTGGCTTTCCGTCTTGCCTTCCTCGGCCACCGTACAGCTGAGCATTTCTGTGACGCCTTCCCGTCCTGGTTGGTTACGATGGTGAATAACACGACGATCGCGACGGCGCTCCCGACAGTGTCGAAGACCACATCCATAGGATCCGAATCGCGGTTCACAACAAATGACTGATGGTATTCATCGCTGATTCCGTAGGCGACGCACACCAGCCAGCTGGCGATTGCGAGAGCCACCAGCGGCGAGGCGGGGCGCGTTGCTCGCAGCGCCCAGAGGAGCAAGGCCCCCAGGACCGCGTACTCGGTAATATGCGCGGCGTTGGACTGCCATTCGTCACCTGTGGTTCCTGGCGGATTCGAGAGGCTCGAGAGGAAGAAGATGACGCCGGCCCACGCCAGAACGAGCAGAGGGGAAACCAACCGCATTCGGACAGCTTAACCGGAGGCGGGTTCTCGTCGGCAGTGACTTGAAAAAGTGTGACGGGGTGGCAGGCGGTCAACCGAGGCCCAAACTCACGTGGACCAGCATTGCCATTGCGAAGCACAAACGATTGCCTGCTCGCTCTCCCAGGTCACTACCAGTCCGATGGTTCGAACAGGAACCAGGCGAGGGGTCACCGCAAGTATCAGTGGGCCATGTGAGGTTTTGCGCCCCACGGCAGGATTTCGCATCAGCTCGGTTGTCGGGCTGGCCCGCTGTAAGGCATACCAATCGAGTTCCGGCTTGTTCTCGACGGCCCGCCGCCCTCGGGCGCCTACCGTGGCGGAACGACGTGTCAGCTTGCAAGTTCATTCAGGGTTGTCACACGCCGAGATAGGCGCGGCGTACTTCGGCGTTCCCAAGGAGTTCGCTCGACAGGCCGGCCAAGCGCATTTCGCCCGCTTCAAGCACGTATCCACGCGAAGCCAGGCTCAACGCACTTTCAACGTCCTGTTCCACGATCAAGATCGTCGTCCCAGCCTCGGCGACCTGGCGAAGCACGTCGATCAGTTGTTCGACGATGATCGGCGCCAATCCCAACGAAAGCTCGTCAATCATCAACATGCGCGGCGCTGCCATGAGCCCGCGGGCAATGGCGCACATCTGTTGCTCCCCACCGGAGAGGTTGCCGGCGAGCTGCATTTGGCGTTCGCGGAGGATCGGAAAGAGTTCGAATACTCGATCGAGGTCGCGCAGGATTACCTTAGCGTCCCGCCGCTGAAATGCCCCGAGATCAAGGTTCTCCCGCACCGTCAGGGCCGGGAAGAGGCGACGTCCCTCCGGCACATGGACTAGTCCACGATGCACGCATTCCCTGGCCGAAGCACGGGTGATATCGGCCCCATCGAAGCGGATCTGTCCTCGCCTGGGGTTCATCAGTCCGGAGACCGTCGAAAGCAGCGTGGTCTTGCCGGCGCCGTTGCTGCCGACAATCGCGACCACCTCGGACTGGGCGACATCGATCGAGATGTTCCAGAGCACCTGCGTATCACCGTACGCAACATCGAGGTCACGCACTTCAAGCATCTGCGGCCCCGCTGTGCCGTGTCGCCGCGCGGTGCCCAAGGTACGCGTCGATGACGGCCTGATCGCGCATCACGGCTGCGGGTGGACCCTCTGCGATCTTTCGGCCCCTGTTGATTACCACCACCTCATCGCATAGCGAGACGATGACCTTCAGGACGTGTTCGATGATGAGGATCGTCACGCCCGTTTCGGAGACAGAGCGGACCAGGGCTATGGCTTCTTCAAGCTCGCCCGCGCGGAGACCGGCGAGTACTTCATCGAGGAGCAGGACCTCGGGCTGGGAAGCGAGGGCTCGGGCGAGTTCCAACCGTTTGCGGCCCATAATCGCCAACTCTTCGGCGGGCGCATCAGCGCGAGCCCCAAGCCCCACCTTTTGGAGGACGGCGCCAGCGACCTCCATGGCCTCGGACGCGGACCGCCGGTTCGCTCCGCCGAACATTGCA
>JBDUAL010000270.1:0-3731 GCA_040004685.1 Anaerolineaceae bacterium
TCTTCTGGCTTGATATTGCCGAGGAAGGTCACCATGGCTGATTATCTCCCTGTAGTGGGGGCGTGCAGCAGGCCCAACCGGTGTGGCGGGATGTAGACGATGCCGCTCGCCACCGCCGGAAGTAGGACGCAACCATGGACCTCGCGAAAAGCCACGTCGATGTCGGCCTTTTCACCAATGATCTCGAGCCGATGCTCGCCTTCTGGCAGCGCGAGGCCGGCCTTCCGTTCGAGGAACTGCTCCCGACGGGCGGCGGCAATCGTCAGCACCGCCACGCGATGAATGGTTCCGTGCTCAAGCTCAACCACGCCCGCGAACCCCTGCCAGCCAACGCCCCACGCTCTGGCTACCGAGAGCTGCTGATCGCCACTGCGGGCATCGTCGAGCCTCGCCCGCTCACAGACTCGGAAGGCACTCGTGTGACCCTCGTCCCGCCTGGCGCCAACGCGGTTGTGGGAATCGCCGTGCGGTACGGCGTCCGCGACCCCGAAGCGTTCCGAACATTTTTCGCGGACCAACTCGACCTGACGACAGTCTCCCAGAACGTCTACCGCTGCGGTGATTCGATCCTCATGGTCGAGCGCGATCCGTTGGCCGTTCTCGCGGGCGAGATGCGAGCGCCAGGCTTCCGCTACATCACGGTCCAGGTCCGCGATGTGGAGTTCGAACACAACCGCGCCATCAGTCGCGGCGTCGCAGAAGGCCGACCGCCAGTAACGCTCGGCGCCACAGCGCGTATCTCATTCATCCGCGACCCCGACGGAAACTGGATCGAACTGTCGCAGCGGGCCTCCCTCACTGGTACGCTTGAACCGGGCGGCAGCTAGCGGCTAACGGTCCGTAGAGTTCGCAGGTAGTTGACCAGGTGCCAGACTTGCTCTGCAGTCAGCTTCCCATCGCCCGTCGTCCACGATCGCATGGCGGTGCCAACGATCCCCTTGGTGATGAAGTTGTACAACTGCCCATCCGGGTGTTGCGGTACGTGCACGGTAAGATCCAGCGGATACGGATCCAACTTCAGCCCGCCCGGGGGCACGCCGGTCTGCCCGTGGCAGGTCGCGCAATTCTGGCTATAGAGCGCCCGCCCGGCAGAAATCGAATTCTGGTCGGCGAACACGGGGTTCGCTTGGAATCCACCCGGTGGCGCCTCGTGTCCATGGACGCCAAACAGCAGCAGCGTCCCGAACCCAAAGCCGAGCATCGTCATCCCGTTCGCCGTCCAACCTAGCCGCTGATTAAGCAGTGAAAGCTGATTGCGACCGAGCGCAAATCCCAGCCCGACGATCAGCAGCACTATCCCACCGAGCTGGTTCCAGCTCAAGCCGGGAGCCGGGTTGCCCCATGCGCCTCCTCGCGACACATCGGCAACCCCCCCTCCGGAGGGACGAACCGCGAAGAAGGCGGTCGCATCGTCCGTGCTCGCGCGCCGCACCTCCGCCTCCACCCGCCACTGCCCTTCGAGCGTCAGATACGGTCCCTGCCCGAGGTAAACCCCGGAATCGATCTTGGCCAGGATCAGCGTCGATGGCCCAACCGTCTGGTCATCCTGGTAGCGGAACGTCAGCCGCACCCGCTCAGCATCGACCGGCTGCGCTGACTTGTCAGTTAACGCGACCCGGTACTTGTTCAAGCCGGTCGCGTTCGGGTCCACGTTCAACCGCACATTCAGGTCCGAAAGCTCGTACACCTGTTCGAACGGCTTCGGTTCGGCGTTCTCGGTCACCGATTTCGCCACAGACGTCTGAGTGAGCAAGCTCGCCGCCAGGAACACCCCTAGGCCAAGGAACACCTCAACGCTCGCTGTCCGAATGAATCGTCGGGGTTCGCCGCCGCCGCCAGCTTCGAGCCGCGCCCGTCCCCACCTTGCGTTGTACGCAGCGACCGCGAGTAGCGGTGCGATCAGCCCCAGTTTCACCAGCAGCGTCAGGCCGTAACGCGTGGAGAGCAGTCGCTCGGTCGCGTCGATCTCCACGAACGCACTGAGCGTTCCGCTCGCCAGCAGAACAAAAACCATGATCGACGCGAGCAGTCCGAACCGCGGCATCAGTCGGCGGTAGGCGCCGCTGCGGCCGGCCATCCGCGCACTCAGCACCACCCCCAAGACCGCCCCGATCCAGACCACCGCGGACATCGCATGGGCGAAATCAAACGCTCGCCCCCAGCCGCTGCCCGCGCCGGCGGCTCCGTGACTGGTAGCGGTATAGGCCCAGAGATACACCGCGAACCCCGCAACCACGCAGACGGCCGTGCGTCGCGGCGCATCGCGCACAAAGGTCGCGGCCACCGCAAGGAGCATCACCACACCGAGCCGCGTCAGCCAGTACCCGCCGCTGGGCGTGTGCAAGACGAGGTCGCTGACGCTAATGCTGCCGCCGTAGGCGTCACGGATCGTGGCGAGGTTCAGCAAGGTCGCGACCGCGAGGATGCCTGTCCCCCCGTAAATGGCCAGGCCTAAGGGCCGACGGAGTGCTGCGCCGTCCGATCCCCACAAGAGAATCAGTAACGCGCCTGCGGCAACAATCGCCAGACCCAAGAGCGAGAGTGCACGCACCGCGATACCGTCAGCGAGCGGCGCCGGATCCGGGTCGCTCGAGATCCCGCGCACCTGGTTCACCGAGACCGGCAGAGACCCATCGGCTTTCAGCACAGTGAACGGGTACGAGCCCTGTAGAGCGTGTCCGTCGATTCGGGACACGTTTTTGTAGAGGACATTGTAGATGTCGGGCAGCAACGCCGGAAGCTTCAACGTCAGCGTGAGACCGTTGCCCGACACTTCTACCGCCCCCGGCCCCTTCAACTCCAGACCGCGAGCGTCCAACAGCCGAATGCCGCTCGCTCGCTCGTCAATCGGCTCGCTGAACTGGAGCGAAATGGAAGTGGGCGCCTTCTGCAGGAACGCGTTCGAGGCCGGTTCGGAGCGCACTAGCGCGGCGTGGCCAGAGGCGTCCGCTGGCGACATCAGGCTGCCAACCGCGAGCAGAGACAACAGCCCACCCAGGAGCGTGCGCTTCATCCTCGTTTCTGGACCAGGAGAAACGAACCACCAGCCCCGAGGACGAACATCGCCACGCCAACCGCAGCCACAAGCACCCAAGAAGTGCCACCCACCGATTCGTCGGAGACCCTTGTCGCCCCATCGGGTGAAGGCGTAATCACCGTCTGTATGTCCTCCCGCAGGGTCTCTGTGCCGGGTGACGGCGTGCCGTTGGGGTCGAACGTGAATGTGTAGTTTCCGCTCGCCGAATCGCCGTCGTCGGCGCTCAGCGTCCTCCACCTCACGGTGTACGTCCCCGGCAGCAGCCCGGCGGGCAGTGGCACGCTCAACTTCTTGCGGTTTGCGCCGTCGATCGTCGCTGGTTGTTTGGTGACTTCGGCGCCCTTGCTGTCCTGCACCACGACGTCGTTTCCGCCGGCCTGCCTCGCCATCTCCTCGCTCATCAGCAGAACGACTTCGGTCGGCGCCGTCGTCAACACCGCGTTCTGGCCGGGCTTCACGTTTGTCGGCTCAGAGTGCGCGAAGGCCAGGCTCACGAGGACGAAATTCAAGAAGGCCGCTAGGCTGGCCGCAATCACTCTCTTCATCTGGCCCCAGTCTCACAACAGCTCCCCGCCCATGCAAGGCGTTCTGCTCTCCGATTGCCTGGCCACGCTTGGGGTTTGGGAACGAACCTCGGCCGCCGAGAACGATGACCGGGGCCTTCGACTCGTTTCATCGGCGAAGCAAAAAGGAG
>JBDUAL010000271.1:0-3723 GCA_040004685.1 Anaerolineaceae bacterium
GGCGGACTGGCAGTCCGTCCTACGTCATCTGCGATGGGCTTTCCGCGGAGCATGAATATGACGCTGCGAGCGGCCGGCTGACAGTGACCGTGACGAACCGTTCCGCGACGACGCTGAAGCCCGCTGACGTGCGGCTCTGGGCGGAGATGGATCAGCCCGCGGCAGACGGTTGGGCGTGGCTCCAGGGCCGCTACATGCAGACTGATGCCCTCGTCAGGAACTTCGGTGCGCCGGCGGAAGAGGGCTACGACGGCCGCTACGTGCGAGCGGTTGAGGGTGGGCGGCGCTACGTCAGTCGCGAGGCCGGGACGGTAACGCTGCTCTCGCAGGGCTCGCCAGCGCTATTCGCAGGGTGCCTGCGCATGGAGCGATTCTTCTTTGACTTCGAAGTGGAGCTGAACGAGGACGAATCGCGCGTTCGCGGCATTGGGCTCGTTTTTGACCTTGATGGCGCCGAGCTGGCCGCCGGTGAGTCGCTCGAGTTGCCGCCGGTGTTGCTTATCGATGGACGCGATGAGCGGCTGCTGATGTACCGCTACGCGGACGAGGTGGCGGCCGAGATGAGCGCGCGCGTTCCCGGTCACGTCCCAACCGGCTGGTGCAGTTGGTACTACTTCTACAACAAGGTGAGTGAGGCGGATGTTCTGGCGAACGTCGCCGAGATGCAGGCAACGCGGCACCCCGCGGAGTTCGTCCAGATTGACGACGGCTTCCAGAGCGTTACCGGCGACTGGCTGGTTCCGAACGAGAAGTTTCCCTCAGGGATGAAGGCCCTCGCTGACGGCATCCGGACAGCAGGCTACAAGCCCGGACTGTGGCTTGCACCGTTCGTCCTGCACGAAGATTCGGCGGCACTACGAGACCACCCGGAGATGGTGCTCAAGAGCCACGACGGTAGTGTGCTCTTCGTGCAGACGTGGCTGGGGCGGTGCGCCGTGCTGGACTGCACGCACCCGGTCTCCGAAGCGTGGCTGCGAGAGACGGTGCGGACGGTGGTTCGGGACTGGGGCTATGAGTACCTGAAGCTGGACGCGCTTACCTTCGCGGCGGCGGCGGCCTCCCAGGTACGGTACGCAGCGCCCGGCACGACAGCGGCGTTTAACGTCCGCCGAGGGCTCGAAATCATTCGCGAGGCAGCGGGCGATAAAACGTTCATCCTCGGCTGCACCTGCCACTTTGGCCCGGCTATCGGACTTGTAGATGCGATGCGCGTCGGGCCAGACGTCAAAGAAATCTGGTTCGATGGCACGCACCCTTCGGTGAAGCACGCGATGCGCCTCACCCTGCAGCGCAACTGGATGCATATGAGATGGTGGGCGAACGACCCAGACTGCTTGATCGTCCGCGAGACGGACACGGCGCTGACCGAAGCAGAGGTGCGGTTCCTGGCCACCGGCATCGCGATGAGCGGCGGGATGGTTGTGGCCAGCGACGACCTGCCCAGGCTGGGCGTTGCACGGCGCAACGTGGCCCTCGCCATGTTCCCGTCGCCGGGCGTGGCTGGCGAGGCGTATGACGTGTCTGAAGGCCCGGTGCCGTTCGCCTGGCGGTCGGATCTCGGCGAAGGGCGCGCGCTGGTCGGCTTCTTGAACTGGGGCGAGACGCCACGATGGGTGGTGTCCGGCGAGTACTTGCGTCCGGGCGAGCTGGCGTTCGATGTTTGGAACGGCAAGATGCTGGGGATGGGAGATTCACTGCTCCGGCCCCGCGAGGGGCTGATCTGGCAGGTGGCCGCCCGCGCAAAGACGCCGCGAGTAGTGGGCGATTCGGCGAGCCTGACATACGCAGGGCTGTTCCAACGGCAGGTCAGCGGCCGAATCCAGGTGCGAAACGAGCTGACGCGGCCACGCACGATCGCAATCGAAGCGCGCGGCCGGGTGAGCGAGGCTGAGCTTGTGCCCGGCGAGATGCGCTGGTTCGACTAAGTCCCGGTCAACTGGCCTTGCGCACCGTCGTTTTGCGCTTGGCGAAGGCCGCCTTGCCGCGCGCGCTGCGCTCGCGGAGCTTGAGGTTGGCGGCTTCGCGTTCGGCCTGCGGTCGGGCGGGCGGCATCTTCGCCGGTTCCAGCGTGTTCGCCGTGTAGCTGCAACGGGGGTAGTTCCAGCAGCCGTAGAAGACACCGCGCCGCGTTGTCTTTTCTACGAGTTGCCCGGTCTCAGGCTCTTCAGGGCAGGGGACACCGACGGGCACGCCGGAACGGAAGTCGCACTTCTTCGTTTCGCGCTGGGTGCAATCGATGTAGGGGCCGTACGGGCCGGACTTCTGGACCGTGGCGTGTCCGCACTTGGGGCAGGCGAACTTGGTCTCAGTTGGGGCGGCAACGAAGACGGGCTGACGATTTTCGTCCATCGGGAGCGAATTCGAGCATTCCGGGTAACGAGGGCAGGCGAAGAACTCACCGTTGCGGCCCCACTTGATCACGAGGTTCGCCTGGTCGCAAACGTTGCAGCGGACGTTCGTCTCTTCCTGGTGCTTGTCGGCATTGCCTTCGGCTTCGTCGAGCGACTTCTTGAAATCTGGCCAGAACTCTTTGAGGACGCTTGCGTAGTCGCGCTCGCCATCTGCGACCTTATCGAGCTCAAGCTCCATGTCGCCGGTGAATGGGACCGCGACGTACCTCCGCATGTGCTCATCGAGCAGGTCATGCACCAAGAACCCGAGCTTCTGGGGAACCAGGGCGCGGCCCTGTTTGGTCACGTAGTCGCGCTTCTGGACCGTCTGGACGATGGACGCGTAGGTGCTTGGGCGGCCGATCCCCTGCTCTTCAAGAGCCTTGACGAGCGACGCCTCGGTGTAGCGGGGCGGCGGCTCGGTGTGGTGCTGGCGACCATCCACGTTGCGACGGTCCACGGCTTCGCCTTCGGCAACATCTGGAAGGCTGCCTTCAGCGTCTTCGTCGGGTTCTGTGTCGCTGGCGTCAGCGCCATAGACGGCGAGGTGCCCGGCGAAGATCAGGTGTTGAGCGCCGGAGCGAAAGATGCCTCGGACGGTGGTCCCGTCGCGCGCTTCGATCTCCAGGCTGACGGTGGTGTAGCGGGCGTCCGTCATCTGACTGGCGACGAAGCGTTGCCAGATCAGCGTGTAGACGCGCATCTGATCGGCGTTGAGCGTGCCGCGAAGCGACTCAGGAGCGCGCGATGGGTCAGTCGGACGAATCGCTTCGTGGGCTTCCTGCGCGCCTTTGGTGCGGGTGCTGTAGACGCGTTCCTTGGCCGGCTCGTACTCCTTGCCCCAGCGTTGGCTGATGTACGCGCGGGCCACGCGTCGCGCCTCTGGGGAGACGTTGAGCGAGTCGGTACGCATATAAGTGATAAGGCCGGGCTGGCCGGCGATGCCTTCGTAGAGTTCTTGGGCGACGCCCATCGCGCGGCTAGCGCCCATGTTCAGGCGGTTGTTGGCGGCCTGCTGGAAGGTGCTCGTGGTGAAGGATGGCACGGGCGCCCGGGATTTTTCGCCCTTCTTCACGGTAGTTACGCGGAACTCTGACCGGTTTAATTGGTCGACAAGTTCGTTTGCAACTGCTTCGTTCCCAATTGCCGGTCCGGCGTCCTTGAACGGAGGCTTGAGCGAAACGCCCTTCGCCATCGATGGGAAGCGGACCAGTTCAGCTTCGAACTCACGGTTCGCGCGAGCGAGCCTGGCGTGGATCGACCAGTATTCGGTGGCGCGGAAGCCGGTAATCTCGCGTTCGCGGGTTACGATCAGCCCGAGGGCAACGCTCTG
>JBDUAL010000272.1:0-3716 GCA_040004685.1 Anaerolineaceae bacterium
TCCTGTGTTCGACGTCAGCGGCATCTACAACGACGACTCCGGCTACCACTACCAGTGGTTCCACTTCGCGCAGCGCGATCGCATGGCGCAGATGAACGGAAACGCAGATAACCACGTGATGTGGAGAGGAAACCCCGTCCCGGCGGACCCGGCGTGGAAAGCCTTCATCCAGTGGGTCGCAGCGTACAAGGCGGACAGCGCGGCCGGAACCCAGCGCGAAAAGGTGATCCGCAACAAGCCGATCGAGGACGGCTGCTGGAACGGGACGACGTTCATCGCCGAGCGGCAGACGCTCTCGAGCGCGGCCGACTCGCCGTGCAACGCGCTCTTCCCGTCGTGGACGTTCCCGCGCCGCGTGGCCGGCGGGCCGGTCGCGGCGAACATCCCGAAGTGCGATCTGAAGCCGGTGAACGCGTCGGACTACAAGGTGCCGGTGACGGCGCAGCAGCTGAACGCAATCAGGCGCATCTTCTTCTCGGGGGTGTGCGACTGGTCGAAGCCCGGCAACCTGACAGGCGTGGTTCCCAACGGGTCGTTCGGGCCGTCGCCGGAGAACCTGGTGTTCTCCAACCCTTGAAGACAAGACTCAACCGGAGAACAAGATGAAAGCTTTCGCATTTGCCTCCCTGTTTCTTCTCGGCTTCGCCGGACCCGCAGCAGCGCAGTTCACCGGCCCGGTCGCTCCCGCCAATTGGACAGTGACCAACACAGGCACGCTCACGGGCGGCTCGCCCACCCTGGGCACGGCGTCGTTCAGCCCGACACAGCTGCTCCGGTGGCTTCTTCCAGACGCTCGGGCCGTGTCAGCTTCAGGTGACGATAAATCTAGCCGGGAGCTACACCTTCAGCTGGTCGTACCTGAGCTCGGACTCCGCCGGTCCGGGCGGCGACCTTTTTGGTGTCATCGTCGACGCGACACGCATCCAGCTGTCCGACCCGGGCGGGGCGGTCTCGCAAAGCGGGACGAGGACGTTCGCGGCGAACTCGTCGTTCGGCTGGTTCATCAACTGCACGGATTGCATCGGAGGGTCGGCAAGGAGCACCATCTCCCAGCTCACGTTCGCGACCGCTGTCCCGGAGCCGGAAACCTACGCGCTGTTGCTCGCGGGAGCGCTGGGCCTAGCGGCGCGGCTGCGTCGTCGGCGCGTCAACGTTTAGTGAAGGGTTTGAATCGACCTCAGGCGTGCGCGTCGAGCGAGGCCTTTCGGGATCCCTTCGTAGTGCCAAGCGGAGGTCGAGCGGTTGCGCGCCTCGTCCGCCCAATTCGAGATCCACGCGAGAGTTGCACCGGGCTCCAGCGCAAGGATGGTGGCGACCCGTTGCTGCGCCTGCGGCGTCACAGAGAGGACGCGAGTTCTCCAGCGGCTTCCGCCTCAGGGGCGGCGCCAAGAACGCTTTCGCGCCGCCCTGGGGCTCAATGCGCGGATCATCCCCGCCCAACTGGTAGCGCCATACCGCGTGCAAGGCAAGAGCGGCAAGAACGACGCCAACGACGCTGCGGCGATCTGCGAGGCGGCTTCACGCCCGCACATGTGCTTCGTCCCTGCCAAGACGATCGCTCAGCAAGGGATGCTTTGCGTGCACCGTCTGCGTGAAGGCTTCAAGGAGGAACGCACGGCATGCATCAACCGGATTCGAGGCTTGCTCGCCGAGTTCGGCGTCGTCCTCCCTAAGAGCCCCAAGATTCTGCGCGAGCGTCTGAGCGAGGTCATCGAAGACGCCAGCAACGAGATTGCGGGCATGGCTCGCCTGGTATTGCAGCGCGCACAGATGCACTGGCACGAGCTCGATCAGCAAGTCGGATGGTGCGATCAGCGGATCGGCGCACACAACAAGGACGACGAGCAAGTCCAGCGCGCATCCAAGCTCCAAGGGGTTGGTCCGATCACGGCCTCCGCCCTCATAGCAACCGTCGGCGACTTCAAGCAGTTCCGCAACGGCGCGCAATTCGGCGCTTGGCTCGGGCTCACACCGAAGCAGAGTTCCAGCGGCGGCAAGACGAGCCTCGGTGGCATCACCAAGCGCGGCGACATGTACCTGCGCATGCTGCTGATCCAAGCTGCCAGGTCGGCCGTGCTGTCAGCACACAAACGCGCCGATCCCATCTCGAAGTGGGTGCAGAAGCTGCGCGAACGATCGGGCTGGCAGAACGCCGCGGTGGCGCTCGCCAACAAGAACGCCCGAATACTGTGGGCCGTGATGACCAAGGGCCGTGACTTCGACGCCTTCTACGTCGGTGCTCGGCCTGGCGCCGCTAATTCGACGACGGCCCAATGAAGCGTTAGCCACGTCAACCCACACAGTTCTTCTCGCCAGACTTGAGTTGAAGATGCATTGAACAGGTCAGACCGGCAGCGGGGAAGCTCGGTTATGCCGCCGGCGCACTTGTCCAAGTGACGCCGCCTTTCGAATGGAGCCCCCGCTGAGCGGTTCGTATCTGGGTCCGCACCTCGCCCGGTGCAACAAGACCGTCTGTAGATGTGCAGTCTGTTCTTTGTTCAAAGCATCTCTGGTTCAGCTTGGCGGATGGCTGCGATAGCTGAAGTGCGCCGCGGCGCGGCGGTCGATCGCTCACCCATTCAGGTTCGCGCGTGTCGCTGCCGGCGCGGGAAGCTCGGTCGAGGTGCTCCGGGTCCGCCGCCGGTGGAACTGCTCTCCGGTTCCGTCTCTTGAACGACGCATAGCGCCCAGCTGTCATGTCGCACGGGTAAAGGCTTCGCCCTCGTCCTCACCCGTTCAGTGCTCGCCTCGGTCGGCTCCGCTCCGCATGCGGCTTGCGGGCGCGCCCGTGCGCCAGGCCATCTGGTCGCTCCTCATGCGTCGAGACGGCTCCGAAGAGCAGATTTGCCCATCACGACGGAGAACAGCTGTGAGCATTACTCCCACCCATACCGGCAGCAACACCGACGAGGCGCAGTTCCTCGCCCCCGAGACTCACCAAAGAGCAGGGAGGTACCTTGCAATTCGCCGGAAGTCCCTGTAGCGGCATAAACGGCGCCTTCCCGGACTGCCGGGCCCCTTCCATTTATTCCACGGTGCACCTGCGGCGCGCGACTGGCAGGCGCTCTAGGTGGCGCACGGCGATCGACGAATGCGGGGCAAGCAAAAACCAGACGGCTCATCGCGCGCAGCGGCCACGAGCCCGATCGGCTCTCTCGGAAATTAGGGCAGGCGTGTGTCGTCAACCCTTATTCGAGGAGACCCCGATGTGCAGTTTGATGACGAGAAAGAGGCGCCCGGATGCCGTCTATTGGCGGGGCCGCCGCCACCTCGCATTGCTTGATGCGCTAGCTTGGCCAACGGCGTGGGCCGCCATCATCTGGCTGTCGCCCTATCAGCTTGGGCTGGTCGGAGCGATGGCGTTGGTGCTGCTGACGTTTTCGGCGCTGCGCCGGTCGCGCCGGGCACTGTGGCGCAACCACCGCTATCGGTTTTCCACTGTGAAGTGGGGTCGACTCCTGCTGTGGGCGGTTCTGATCAGCGCGGTCTTGAAGTGGTCCCTGCTGCACGGAACTCACGCTCGCGCGCAGGATTCGGCTTTGCACCGGAAGGCGGCCGGGCCTGGTTCCAGCGCACGACTTCCGTCAATCGCCACGCCACTGCGCGCCCTACCAGGCTCACTGGCGAAGGAAACTGCCTCAGCGCGACATGCTTATAGATAGTCGACTTTGCGAGCCCAGTCATTCGCACGAGCGCGGGAAGTCGCAGGAGCGACT
>JBDUAL010000273.1:0-3713 GCA_040004685.1 Anaerolineaceae bacterium
ATCCTACCCAAACTCCATCGAGCCCTCAAACCCGTATAGTGAACAAGTTCAGCGGGCCGGGCGACCGCTGTGAGTTCGCTCATAGAGGAAAGTCCGGACTCCATCGGGCAGGGTGCCAGGTAACACCTGGGCGGCGCGAGCCGACGGAAAGTGCAACAGAAACAAACCGCCTGCTTCGGCAGGTAAGGGTGAAATGGTGCGGTAAGAGCGCACCGGCGTCGCGGTAACGTGGCGGCCGGGCAAACCCCACCTGGAGCAAGACCAAATAGGGGAGAAGGGTTGCCCGACCCGTCATCACTCCCGGGTTGGTTGCTAGAGCACCGCAGCGATGCGGTGTCGAGAGAGATGGTCGCCGCTTCCTTCGGGAGGTACAGAATCCGGCTTACAGGCCCGCTGAACTATTCGTTGTCGTACCGCTTTCGCGACCGGGGGCGCACTCAACCGCCCGGCCCGCTCCGGGCGTGGCTGGCGGCTGGAGAATGCGAAAGACCCCGGCTGTAAACCGGGGCCTCGCATGGTTGTCCAATTACCCGCCTTGCGGCGCCTGCTGCCCGCGCTTCCTAGGGAAGCGAACCGGTGGCTCCTAAAGGTGGCCCCGGTTTGATTGGTTTATCTGTGGCAAGGCCCGTGGGCGGTTTCCGTGCGTGGTTCTAACGCGAACCAGTCCTATCAACTTGCCACCGCTGAAACCAGACATGGAGCTTTCGATTCATCATCGAGTTCCCTCCGATTCATCTCTGTTCCGGCTTGAGCGTACCACCTCTGTCAACGCTTCCGGAGCGAAAGTAAAGCCTCGCCGGCGAACATTGTGTGTATCCGAACCTCCGACGCGCCTACGACTATTCGCCGAGTTTGGCGCGAGGGGCCGAGCTTCAGAGACGCAGAAAGAGCTTGCACTCGTCGCCGTCCACTTCGATGCGGTCGACCAACTCCCGGAGTGACCGTTGGAGGGCATCGAACTCGAGTCCCTCCCACTCCCGCACGACCCGTTTCTGAACGTCCAGCAGGTGGCGGCGACGGTCGACTTCGGATTGCTGCGCGTTAAGGTGGTCGCGCGCAACGCCGAGCTCGGTTTCCAGGCCCTGTTGCTCGCGCGCGAGTTCGCCCCCAAGCGAGCGCATCCGCTCCACCGAGATGTGGCCGTGCGCCGCGTCCGCGACCAGCTCTTCGAGCCGGCGGCGAGTGCGCTTCATCCTTGCCTCGACCTTGCCAACCTGCCCCATGACATCGAGCAGGTACGAATCGACGTTGCCCGCGCGCCGAACCCGGTTCACGCCAGGCGTCTCATCGGCCAGCATCTCCCTCAACCGCGTTTCAAGCTCGGGGGCGCGCTGAGTGTTGTAGCCGCAAGCACTCTGGTTGGTACGGCTTTCGCACTGATAGTAGCGATAGGCGGCGTGGTGCTCCTCGCCGGCCTTCGTCGTCCACTTCTGGCGGCGGCTGACGCCGATTAGCTTGTTCCCGCACCTGGCGCAGAACGCCAGGCCACTCAACAGGAAGGGCGTGACCGTGCGTTCTCGCTGCTCCCCATGGTGGGCCTGGAGGCGCTCCTGGACGGTGCGGAAGTCATCAGCGGAAACGAGCGCTGGATGACTGCCCGGTACCTTCACGCCAAACCTCTGGTAGGTGCCAAGGTAGCTACGGTTTCGAAGCAAGTCGCGGACGGTGACCATGCTCCAGCGCCCGCCCCGCCGCGTCAACACTTTCTCTTCGTTCAGCTGCCCCGCGATCTTGCGAATGCCCATCTTCTCTTGCAGATAGAGGCGATAGATGTAGCGCACCACCACGGCCTCTTCTGGCACGAGCTCGAGCCGCCGCCGGGGTCCAACGTGATAGCCGTACGGCGGCCGCCCAAGGACCTCGCCTCGTACCGCCTTGCGGCGCATCGCCGAGCGCACCTTTTCCGAAACCGGCGTCCCATCGCCCCGGTCCGCCCACGTGTTGACGATCTCCCGCGCGGCTTCGTATCCGTTATTTGCGAGCAACACCTGGACGCCGCAATTCTCGATCGTCAGGAGTTTCATCGCCGCCTGTCCGAGGTCACCGCCCAGGACTCCGACGGCGTCAACCACTACGACGGCGAATCCGCGGTCATCGCGCTGGAGAAACTGGAGCATCTGCTGCAATCCGGGCTGTGTTCCTCCGGCGAGTGCCTCGGACGGAGCAGCCGTATCAAGGAACGTTGCGGTTACTTCGAAGCCCTGACGGGTGCAGAAATCAAGGAACGCCTGGTTCTGTTCGCCGATGCTTCTCCGCGCGCCCGCGCGTTTCGCGCCTTCCACGAAGTAGCCGACCGCTTTCATGGCTGCCTCCGAATGTTCAACCGAGGTAGAGGATTCGCTCGCAGTTCGGACATTGTGCGAGCACCTCCGAGTTGAAGACCTTCTTCCTCACTGAATCCGGCATCTGGATGCGGCAAGCGCCACAGGTGCTTCCCTGCACACGCGCGACCGCCATCCCCCCACGGCGACGACGCACATCTTCGTAAATCGCCAGTGAACGAGGAGCCACTTTGAGCTTCTGAGCCTCCCGACGCGCCTCGGTACGGGCGATAGAGACGTTGAGCGCGCGAACTTCGCGCTCCCAGCCTTCGACGTCTGCGGACCTTGCCTTTTCGCGAGAAGTCACATCGTGGGCAGCAGCCGTCTGCTCTCCGCCGGCCGAATCAAGACGCACTTCGATGTCAAGGAGCTGATCCTCTAGCCGTAGACGTTGCTCCTTGAGCGAATCGACCTCGTGCTGGATGTTTTGGAGCTCTTTGGCGTTTGTGACTGTGCCGCTATAAAGGCGCTTCTCTTCGGCCTCGATCTTGCCGGTGAGCATCTTCAGCTGGCCATCGACCCGCACCTGATCTTTCTTGATGGGCGCCAATTCAACGTCCGCGGCCGCCAACCGGCGACGGGCTTCATCGAGGTCCGCATCGCCGCGCAGTTTGGATTCAATGCTTTCGAGGGCGGCACGGTAGGTAGCGCCCTGCTCGTCGATCTCTTGGAGTGTCTGGATTTCGCTTACTTGACTCATATCGCTAGGCTAACCCAAGCGGTAACACTAGCGGCGGAGGCAACCCACGTACAGTAACTTGCGGTCACCCGGGCGCAATCGTTATAGAACCGCCGCCGTTATGGCGAGCGCCGGTAGACGTTGGATTCTCTGGATATACTAGAGGCAGATCTGCCCCGAGGGGGTTCTCCATTGCTCTTCAATGTGGCCACCTTGCTCCGCGAGCAACCCGGCTCCAGTAGGCATTACTCACTCGAACTGTCCCCGCCGGTGCACCGCGGCACGGTCGATCTCATTCGCACTCCGGACGGTGTGCTTGTGACGGTTGAGGCCGATGTTGTCTTCGAAGACAGCTGCAGCCGCTGCCTCTCCCCCTTCGGATATCCGGCCCACATCAGTTTTGATGAAAACTACGTGCAGCAGGTGGACGTGGCCACCGGTTCTCACCTGCCCGCGCCCGAGGATGCCGAAGCTTTCCTCAGTCCCCTCAACCACCCGATCGACATTACGGAGGCTGTACGGCAATATAGCGAGATGGCCGCAGCGATGCAGCCGCTTTGTCAGCCAGACTGTCCCGGTATCTGTCCAGAGTGTGGTCAGGATCTCAGCATCGCAGCCTGCCGTTGCGACCGTGGCCCCGTTGATTCTCGATGGGCCGCACTCGCAGCGCTGAAGCGTTCGACGAATGGGTAACGACCTGAAGGAGACCCCTT
>JBDUAL010000274.1:0-3710 GCA_040004685.1 Anaerolineaceae bacterium
CTACGCCTTGAGCACGGAATGCGTCGCTGCGAATCTCCGCGCGCCCTGTCACGGTGTCGTAGGAGCCTTCCACCGACGTGAGGGACGCCTGGAAGTGCTCTGCGATGTTCTTTTCGAACGCGCGCCGGACGGCGGCCTCCCCGACGCATGGGGGATTGCATGATCCATCTTCTCGCACGGCATCCGAGGCGAAGAACTTCATCAAGCCATCCAAGTCGCCGCGGTTGCGGGCGTCGATAGCCTGGCGAAAGATCGAAACCGAGTCAGCTTGAGCAGGGCCGATTGGAGCGCCGCAGCCCGCGATGGCGAAAACCACGAACAGGCATACGCAAGCGCGATAGCTCATCGGTTCTCTCCTTTAGAAGCGCTGTTGAGGCTGCCTGCAAGAATAATAGGCTGCCGCCTGCGAAGCAAGATGAGAGTCGCGTGGGTTGTGACCTCAAGAGTGAGATTGCCGGTCGCGATGAGCTGGACCACTTCGTGCCTCTGGCCCTGGGCGGCCATCCACGGTCGGTGGACAACCTGTGGCTTCAGGGATGGGATGCTGCGCGGGCCAAGGACCGACTGGAATAGAAGCTGCAGCAGTTGGTCTGCGCGGGCAAGCTGACGTTGGGCCGGGCGAGGGCGGTGGTTCAGTCGGGGTGGCAAGCGGCATATCGCAAGTACGTCGTTTCTTCGCCGACCAGAAACCCTCGAGGCGTCGAAGAAGAGGTCGTCGAGTAGGGGCGTTGCGCAGCCTTCAGCATTTGTGACCCGTCTCATTGCACCGCGGTCGGTCACGTGGCCCTCTCGAGTGGAGAAAGTGGAAAACCGCGGCGGGTGGGGAGGCGATAGAAGGGGACGGTCCTTCACGACGAATCGTGATACATCTTCCTCTATGGACAAGAAAGGACGAAACCATGGACCCACATCAAGTCAATAACGAGGCCCGAGTCTTCCTTGAGGAGTACCAGCGGGCATTTGATTCGTTCGACGGGAACCGCATTGCGGAGCTGTATCACGTTCCCTGCGTCACGATGCGAGGTGACGGCTCCATCCACTGTCTTCAGTCGCGCGGGGAGCTCGAGCGATTTTTCCAGGACTTGGTCGACACATACCACTCTCAGGGGTACCGAAGCGGCCGATTCAACGATCTTGTAGCCGTTTCAATTGGCACGCGAAGCATGTTTGTCACGGTTGAGTGGGAACTCAACAGGGAAGACGGTAGTGTGCTCAGGCGATGGCGCCAGTCGTACAACCTTGTCCGCGGCGATAGCGGTTGGCGGATCTTAGTCTCGACATTTCACGTCGCGTAGGGAAACGATATAAGGGCCGACGCTGGTGAGGCCAGTCGGCCGAGGCCTTCGTCGAAAGCAAAAACAGCAATTAACCGGCTCTACACCCCCTTGACGAGCGCGAGCCGAGGCTGGACAAACGCCCGGTCTGCGGAAGCTTCAACCTCCATGAGCGAGGCGAATTGGCTTGGTCGCCCAGGTCGCCCGAGGTGGAAGCCCTGCGCATGGTCACAGCCGAGTCCCTGAAGCGTCCGGAGTTGATCCGCATGCTCTACGCCCTCGGCGATGATCTCCATGTCCAGAGACATTCCCAAAGCAGCGATCGCACGCACGATTGCTGCGGCTTGGTCACTGCTCGCGATGTCCCGCACGAACGAGCGGTCGATCTTGAGCTTGCTGAACGGAAATGAACGCAGATAGCTGAGTGAGGAATAGCCAACGCCGAAATCGTCAAGGCTGATGTTTACCCCGAGCGCCCTGAGGCGATGCAGGAGGGAAAGATTGATCGCGTTCTCTACCAGAAGAACTGATTCCGTAATTTCAAGGTCGACGCGCGAGGGCGCCAGGCCGGTAGCAGCCAATGCCGCCGCCACGCTCCCCACTAAATCGCCTGTCTTGAGCTGAACCGGCGACAGATTAACCGCGATGCCAATGGCATCAGGCCAGCGAGTGGCTTGAGCAAAAGCGGCGTGCAGAACCCATTCGCCCAGCTCTCGGATGATGCCGGTCTCCTCGGCCAAAGGGATGAAGACGTCCGGCATCAACAAGCCGCGGGTCGGATGATGCCATCGCAATAGTGCCTCAAAGGATGCAACACGTTGCCTACGTTGATCGAAGATCGGCTGGAAGTGGAGCTCCAGCTCGCCCCCCGCCACGGCTCTCCCGAGGTCGGACTCCAACGCACGGCGATCCCGTACCCGTTCATCCATCTCCGGCTCGAATAAGCGCGCTTGTTCGCCTCCTCCCGCTTTGGCGGCATATAGCGCGAGATCGGCGCGCTTGATCAGGTCATCTGCGTTGTCAGCATCTCCCGGCAACACAGCCATTCCTACGCTTGCGCCAACACACACCTTGTGGCCCGCAATGTCAAAAGGCTCTGACACGGCATGTACCAAACGTTCGGCCAAGGCCACTGCCGCAGCGGGTTGGGGCGCACCAATCTGGAGAATGGAAAATTCGTCTCCACCCAGCCGAGCGATGACGTCGCTCTCCCGCACGCACGTCGCAAGGCGGCCTGCCACGGCTCGAAGCAGGTCGTCACCGACCGGGTGGCCGAGCGTGTCGTTGACCGATTTGAAGCCGTCGAGGTCGAGCGACAGGAGCGCTACCGGCCTACCGTTTTTGCTGATCTGAATGTGTTTTTCGAGCTGTTCGCGAAAAAGAACCCGGTTGGCAAGACCGGTCAGCGCGTCTTGGCGCGCCATGCGTTCAACTCTTTCCTCGATACGGCGGCGCTCGGTGATGTCCTCGTGGGTGGCGACCCATCCACCGGATTCCATTGGCTGGTGATGGATCGCGATGGTGCGGCCGTCGCTCTGCTCGGTGACCGTGTCGGAGGGCAAGTCAGAAATCGCGATCCCGTTCCTCCACCGAAGATATTCCGCTTGTCCCATCTTGGGAAAACATCCCACCGCATACCGATGATCGACGATTTCCTCTAGGGTGGTCCCGGGCTTCAACATCCCGCGCGGTAGCTTGTAGAGATCGGCATACCGGTCGTTGCAGACGATGAGGCGGCGATTTGCATCAAAGAAGCACAACGCCTGCGTCATGTTGTTGATGGCAGTGTCGAAGCGTAGGTTTTGCTCCTTCTGCTCGGTCAGGACGCGGTCAAGCCGACGTAGGGACTGCGAGCGCAGCGCCCGAAAGGTTCCGTATCCGATCGTCAGACACAAGGTGGCCAAGACGACAGCCGCTTGGACCGGCGGTCGACCGGTGAGGAGACTCAGTGTCCCCACGCACGCGAGAAAACCGAGAAAGGAACACCCGCCCAGGATGAACCGTCGCTGAACGCGACTGGCTAGGTCATTGAATGGCATCTACCCACCTTCGCATGATTCCGGGCCGATTCCCACTTCGGTGAGGTGCCCGGACGCTAATACGATGCAGATGCGTTGAGATCTCACAGACTGGTCGGGGGCCCCGACCACTTCCCCAGGCACCCAGGCACTTGGACCTGCGGGGTCGCACTGAGTACTCGGGCCGGAAAACGCCCGCCCGCCTTGGCGCGAATCATTAGCGTAGTTCAGCCGTACTCATGAATCCACTCAATCCCTTTTTTGTGCGCTGCCTCGATCGCCTCTTCTTCGTTGACGTAGGGCCCGTGAGGAACATCGATCTCGCGTGGGCGTCGCGGCCACGCCTGCTTGGCAACCACAAGTACCGGGGCAAACTTCTCGTTATCCAGAGACCGCGCGCTGCAGAGCAATTCGTAGC
>JBDUAL010000275.1:0-3704 GCA_040004685.1 Anaerolineaceae bacterium
CGCCTTGTTGAAGCAGCCCGCGAAGGATCCTTCGAAACGCATTGGCACGTTGATGGCGAATCCCGGCGGGCCAGGCGCATCAGCAATCGATTTCGTGCGCATCTGGGCTACCGTCCTCTCGAAGGACATCCGTGACCGCTTCGACATCGTCACCTTCGACCCAAGAGGCGTCGGACAGAGCTCACCGATCGTCTGTCACGATGACCTCCAGAAGCTGATTGCCCTTGACCCGAGCCCGGACGACGCGGCCGAATGGGACGGCGTCGAGGCGGAATCAAAGGTCTTCGCGGACGCTTGCGCGAAGAAGTATGGTGACCTTCTTTCTGCCTTGGGAACGAAGAACGTTGCGCGCGATATGGACACGATCCGGGCGGCATTGGGCGAAGAGAAGCTGACGTATGTCGGCTATTCGTACGGGACGGTCATCGGCTCGGTGTACGCGGACATGTTTCCAACACACGTACGGGCGTTCGTGCTGGACGGAGCGGTTGACCTTTCGCTCGGCTTCGAAGAGACGATCGGGACGCAGGCTGTTGGGTTTGAGCGTGCGCTGGCTGCTTACCAGGCGGATTGCGACCAGAAGAAGTGCGCAGCCGCGCCAAACGGCAACACGGCGAAAGTGATCGATGACCTGCTGGCCAGGGTAGAAAAAGCGCCGTTGCCTTCGCCCTCGGCAGACCGCGCGGCCGGGCCCGGCGAAGTGCTGCTGGGGATCATCGAGGCGATGTACAGCAAGTTCAGTTGGCGCGGCCTGACGGATGCCCTGGCTCAGGCGAACAAGGGCGACGGCAGCGCGATGGTAAAGCTTGCCGACCAGTATCTCCAGCGCGAAACAGACGGCTCGTATCCCAACCTCATCGAGGCGAACAGCGCCGTAAATTACGTCGATGAGGCCTGTTCGCGCAATCCGAACGACTACATCGCGATGGCCGGCCGCCTGGCGAAGGCGGCACCGCACTTTGGCGCTTCAGCCGCCAGTTCTGGCCTGACCTGTGCCTTCTGGGCTGCGACGGCCGATCCACTGGTGGTGCCCCGGGCCGCCGGCGCGCCGCCGATCGTTGTCATCGGCACAACGAACGACCCGGCCACGCCGTACGAGTGGGCGGTGGCACTGAGCAAGCAACTCGAATCCGGAGTGCTCGTCACCCACCGCGGCGAAGGTCACACCATCTACGCCCAGGGCGACGCTTGTATCGATGCGGCGGTGAATACCTACCTTCTCGAACTCACTGTGCCGAAGGCCGGGCTGTCCTGCGGAATCGGCGCTCCGCCACCAGGAACCGCACCGGGCCAGTCCCCGGGCGAAACACCCGCGCCAGGTTCGGCCAGTGGCAGCGGCGGCGCTGAACCAACGGTGCCTGGCACGGCCCCGGGTGCGCCGAACTCTGGCCAACGCCGCGACAACGGTTCGATCACGATCGTCCTGATCGCACTGAGTATCGCGCTGGCGGCGGCGGCGATTGCCGGCGGCGTGTTGATCGCCCAGCGGCGGTAATCCGCTCGATGCCGGAACGCGCGTCAGGCGATGTCGCGAACGGCTACCATGCTGCTGTACGCGTTCGTATGGGAGGGTAGGGATGGCCAACTGGGGTGAATTTGCAGCCGCTCAGCCAGAGATGGCGAAAGACGGGCGAGACCTGCTCTATCGCGTGGGTATCGGCCTGGGATACCTGGCGACTGTGCGCCGGGATGGTGGACCGCGCCTCCATCCTTTCTGCCCGGTGATCGCCGGTGACGGGATCTACGGGTTCATTCTCAACCACTCGGCAAAGAAACTGGATCTGGAACGCGACGGACGGTACGCGATTCACAGCTTCCCCGCGGACGAGGTAGACGACGAGTTCTATCTCACCGGCGGCGCGCGGATTGTGACTGATAAGGCGGAGCACACCGCAGCGAAGCTTTCGTACGAGGCGAGCGGAGGAAAGACGGATGACGGCGAGACGCTGTTCGAGTTCCAGATAGACAGAGCTATGTACGCGAAGTACGAGCCTCGCCCCAGTTGGCCGCCGGTCTACCGCAAGTGGAAGGCGCCTGAAAAAGCGGATTAGCCCGGAGCAGCCTTCTCCAGCTCTCGCAACTTGCGGCGCATCTCACGATCGGCAGTGAAGCGCTCCGTGATATCGCGGGCGGTGGCCATGGCGCCGATCGTCGCCCCGGCCTCGTCCTTGATGATGCCGAAGCTCAGCTCGACGTAGATCTGTGTGCCGTCTGCGCGCGCTGAGCGAGTGGCGAGCGATTGGCCGCGGTACTTGGTGTCGCCAGCGGCGAGGGCGCGGTCGAAGCCGGTCCAATGCGCCGCGCGATACTGTTCGGGGATGATGATGTCGAGGTTCTGGCCCATCGCAACGGCCGCGGAGTGGCCGAAGATGCGCGTAGCGGCTTCATTCCAGTAGGTGATGACGCCGTCCGTGCCAGCAAAGATGACCGCGTCCGGCCCCTGATCGAGCAGCGCTGCGTGTAATTCTGATTCCAAGGCCGACCCTCCAACTGTTCTGTCGTAGAGACAGCGTAAAGGGTTGGGCCAGGAATGGAAGGGCGGGCCCTGTCACCCAGTGAGCGGCCAGCGCCGCAGTGGCGCCGGGAGCCGCGCCGCGACTCTGCGGTCCAGGCCGTAGAAGCGGCCGCTGGCGAGGAAGAGCAGGGCGAGCAGCGGGAGCCATTCGATCGGCCCCTCCCACGCCCAGAGTTGCCTCTCCTGGTAGTGCCCCAGGTTCGCAAACCAGAGATGGAAGAGGGAGCCAAAGGCAATGAGTGCGCCGAGGCTGGCGAACGCCCCACTGATCAGCATGACTCCCATCGCCAGTTCGGTGACCACCAGTCCAACGCCGAACGGCGTGTAGTGGTCCAGCACAACCTTCTCGATCACGTCGCGGTAGAGCGGGATTGGGTGCTCGCGCGTGTCGGAATCAAGGCTGTTCCGGGCGCCGTCATAGCTAATCAGGAAGCCAGGGAAGGGGATGTAATTGACACTTTCAAGCCCTGGAAGCTTGGCGATTCCGTTCGTCAGAAACAGCAACCCGAAGGTAACTCGCAGGATGAGGACAGCGATCGGAAAGGCCCGCAATTGCCACGAAGGCAGGTCGTCGATCGAGGATAGGACATCGTTCTGCATCGCCATCTAAAGCTCCATCACCAGTAGTGTGAGTACCCGTCGGACGCCACCGGCGCCCGCTATTCCTTCGCTCACTCAGTGGCCGAGCTGTGAGAGGTCGGTGCTCTCCACTTCGCAGACAAGGTCGTACGGCCCCGCCACCACATCACAACGAAGGACGGCGGAGCCGGCCAGTTCGATGTCCGGGAGCGTCTCCTTCAGCTCCTGAACCCTGGTCTGGTCAGCTTCGATCAGGACAAATGCGCGGACTGTCATGGGCTCGCCTCCAACGGAATCAATGGGTTGGTGGCCCTCAACGAGGGCCGAGGTTCACGCTCATTTGAAGGGCCGCGGCAGGGCGCCACTTTCGAGCACGGTGTGGTAGCGGCGGTGCACTTCCTCGAGCGCGTTTGCCAGGGGGAACACCCGCCGGGTCACGAGGAAGTCGTCTTCGCAAGCGAGCGGATGCCAGAAAACGCCGTCCTTGCTGACGGTGACTTCTGGCTGAAGATCGGCCGCAGTCAGATCCAGGCCGTCCTGGGAGAATCCTCTCCTCGCGAGCGGGCGAAGAAAGTGGGCCGATTCTGGGATGCCAAGGCTGGCCACGAAC
>JBDUAL010000276.1:0-3702 GCA_040004685.1 Anaerolineaceae bacterium
CCGTGTGTGGCCGTTCATGCGTCGAGCGGATGCGTTCGGGGGCGTGCTCAGAACCGACCCACAGCCGACATCCGCCTTCGTCAGGCCCGAATCTGGAGGCTGGCGAGCCTGACGCCTGTGTGCTCGTCGCCTTGGGCGTTCAGGTGAGGGGCCGGAGAGCCGCGCCCGTGATAGACTCCCGCTCGAGACGATTGGTCTTCACTGCTTCTACGGAGTCCCGACCAGCGCCGATCAGCAACCGAATGAGCATGCTGGCGATCGTAGACCCCGTGCACGCGAGCCTCGGAAACACAGAAGCTACAACGTCAATCTCGGGGGCACAGCTTGGCATCTTCGCGCTATGAAACCATCGGCCATCAGTATTCGCGCTTCCGTCGCGAGGACCCACGCCTTCGCGACCGCATTCGCGCGGCGCTGGGTGACGCGCGTAGCGTCGTGAACGTCGGCGCCGGGGCGGGCTCTTACGAGCCGACCGATCTCCACGTCGTCGCGATCGAGCCGAGTGACGTCATGGCCGCCCAGCGCCCGCGCCTGCTCGCGCCGGCTATTCGTGCTACGGCTAGTGAAATCCCGCTGCGGGACAAGTCCGTCGATGCCGCGATGGCGATCCTTACGCTGCATCACTGGGATGACGCCTGCGAACGCGGCGTGCGCGAACTGGCGCGAGTCGCCCGCGAGCGGGTCGTTATTCTGACCTACGACGCCGAGGTCAGCGGCGCGATGTGGCTGATGTCCGACTACCTTCCCGAGGTCGCGGAACTCGACCGTGCCATCTTCCCGGCTCCGGAGAAGGTCGCCTCCTGGCTGGGCGACGCAGTCGACATCGAGACGATCCCAATGTCATGCGACACCCCCGACTGGATGCTCGGTTCGTACTGGGCGCACCCCGAGCGCGTGCTCGATGCATCGGCACGCTCAGCGACGTCGGGGTTTGCGCGAATGTCGCCCGAGGTCGTCGTGCGAGTGGTCGATGCAGTGCGTCGCGATCTGTTGGATGGTACCTGGGAGGCACGGCACGGCGCGTTGCGGCACCTCGATGAGTACGATGTGGGTCTCCGTCTGATGGTGGCGCGCATCGGCTAAACAACATGCTCCGATCCTCCGGTCGGTCAGCGGGTAACCGAAGAACCGGACACCGACTTGCCGCCGGAGCCTTACGGGGCGAGCGCCGCTTCCCGGGTGGCGACGGTGCGACATGCTTGAACTGCAGGGCCCGGCGACGGGGCCCGTCCGTGCCCGACCGACACGATCTGGTCGTAGTGATCGCTCTCGGCGGCGTTCCTCGTTCATCGTCGCTGTCCGACGGGCGCCGCCTACGGTGCCACGATCGTCAGTGTCCCGACATCCCGGACGGCGAGTGCTTCGCCTGGGGTCCCATACGACCACGAGTACACCAGCTGGCCCGGCTCCGGGACCTCCAGCCGAATCGCCATTGGAAACGTCGCCTCACCAGTATCAGCGGGAAAGTAACCGGGCTCCGTTTCGTGTAGGACCGAGGCGACCACTGCGTGGCTGTGCGATGTGACGAGGACGTTCCCGCTCGGTGTGCGCGCGAGGACGGCATGCTCAGCATGGACCCTCCCATTTTGAGGAGAAAGGACTTCGTAGTCCAACGAAACTCCGGAGCCGCCCGGGAGACGGGTAACGACGACACGAGCCGCTGATTGTGAGGAGTTCGAATTCGCACTGGGGTCGGCTTGAGGGCCCGCATAGAGTCCCGGATTCGCGGCGAGCCGGTCGATGAGATCACTCATGAGTAACACTCCTTGGCGATTTGCCGACACTTACATGGCCGACGCTTCCCCTAGTGTACGCCTCAGACCGCATCGCGACGGGGTCCATGCAAACCACGGGCGGCACGCACAAATGAATCTTCGTGATGCCAGGCAGAGCGGACCCGCCGCCTTGCGATCACGGCGGCACGCAGATCGCCACCAACTCATCGACCTTGGTGGAGGCGACCAGGCCTTCGGGGCCGCGCGGGCTGTAGTCCGTGAAGGGCCACGCGACTGACAACGGTTCTGCCCATCGCATGGCCGGCGCGATTGTTCCATCGTGTTTGGGCCCACGGTGGCAGCCCACGGCCAGCAGGCTGGGATTAGAATCAGCGGAGGCTGCGGTCAGTCGAGGAGCTCCACCGTTCCTGCGAGGCCATCAACCGTTATCAGCTGTCCGTCGCGAATGCGCTCCAGTGCGCCGCGGGCTCCGACCACGCAGGGGATGCCGTACTCCCGCGCGGCGATTGCTGGATGCGAAAGCGCGGCCCCGGTTTCTGTTACCACGGCGCCCGCAATGGAAAAGAGCGGCGTCCAGGCGGGAGTCGTCATCTGGCACACCAGCACCTCTCCCGGCCCCAGCCGGTCCCCGTCCTCTGGGCTTGCAAGCAACCTTGCTTTGGCCGTGATGGTACCGCGACTCGCGGCCGTGCCGCGGATCTGACGTTCGTGGTCGGCTGCCACGGGCGGACCGCCAAGTAAACCGGGGCCCACCGGCGCTGCACCAATCTCTGGCGGCGGTTCCTTTGCCGCCCAATATTTCCATTCCTTCCGGCGCTCCGTCGCAGCGGCGCGGTGGTCGCCAGGCTGAGCCTCCTCGACCTCCCTCGGAAGGAGAAAGAACACGTCCTCTGCCTCGTCGATCGCACCAGCCCGGACGAGCCGCTCTCCCTGGCGGAGGAGCGCCTCACGCAATCGCCCGCGATTGACCATCTGCCAGTACGCCCGGCCCTCGCGAATTTCGACGTAGTGTTCCATCTGTGCGACCAGCCCACGCAGTGGTGCATGGATAGCGGGATCCACTCCGGCTAAGACCTCCACGAGCGCAACTTCGCTGTGCCGTTTGCTTGCGGCCATCGCCACGGCCGGAGCCGGAGTTTCGTTCAAGACCTGGTTACGGATGAGTCCAAGGGCTGCCTCCGGTCGTTCGCCCCATGTGCGCTCCATAGCGCTCCACCCCTCAGCGCGGCTCGCGTGGCGGTCGATCAAAGCCCGGAAGGCAATCATGAATGAGTCACCGTCGGGTTCAGACTCCAAGGCCGCCAACAGCTCCTCTCCCTCGAGCTTCTCAAAGAGTGGGCGGAGTGCTTCGGATTGCCGCACGCGGTCCGCCAGTTCCCATACTTCCTGGTCGACATCGAGGGTTGCATTGGAGCCCCCTTGCGTGAGTTCGAAAGACTTCAGCTCAGCCTCGGCCCCATAGACCGGCGCGAGCAGTCCCTGGATAACGAAGCCGCCAGTGAGGGAATTGGCCGAAAGAAGTGTCTGTAGAAACCCGTATTCTGCGGCCTCGGCGATCTCACTCAGCGAAGCATCATCCGCGGCTCCAGCCAGGAATTCGCAGGAAGAGCGTGTTTTCGGTAAGCAGTAACGCTCCCAGATCCCGATGTTCCCGCCGTACTCTTCCCTCATACGGTCGTAGCCGAGGACAAGCTGCCGAAGGCCTTCCGGCGAAGGGAGTGCTGAACGAACGTACTGAAAACCCTGCGCCCATTGCCAGCCGGTGAAAATAGGAAAGGGCTCCACGCCAGCCTCCGTGAAGACGCCTCGACAGACGTGGTCGGCCATCTCATGAAGAGCGACGACAAGTGGCGGTTCTGGTTTGGGAAGGTGGGAATCGTTGAACGCCCAGGGCGCCTCTTCATATTCAGGTTGCACCCATTTCACCGGAAAAAAGCCATACTTTCACAGAACCGCACTTCCTGAT
>JBDUAL010000277.1:0-3679 GCA_040004685.1 Anaerolineaceae bacterium
GCTTGAACCGCCGTTCTGCTACGCGGGCCGCCTGGCGACGAACACCGCGTGCTCGTCGGCGTACGGGTCTTCGACATCGACTTCCACGAGTTCGAAACCAACGGCACGGAGGTGGTTGTGCCACTCTTCGGTTGAAGCGAGGCCGTGGACGTGGTGATCATGCTCTACCGTGACCAGGCCGTTTACGTCTCGCAGCATGATCGCGAAGTCGGTGTCGTAGGTTCGCCCACCTTCGCTGGGGGCGTGGGTCCACTCAAGGTAGCGGAGGCTGCGTCCACCGCCGTCGTGGCCGCCACTGTCAATGCCCGGCGCCTGGGACTCGCGGGTCGCATCGGGCGTCACCAGCAGCACGCCCCCGGGTTTCGTGTGCACAAACGCCGTATCGAGCGCAGCACGCAGGTCCTCCGGCGTGACCATGTACTCGATGGCGTCGTGGATGAAGACGCAATCGAAGGTTCGGCCGAGCCGGAGCGAACGCATGTCGCCCTGGATATGTTCGCACTCCGGATTGATCGACCGGCTGATCGCCAGCATGTCGGCCGAGATGTCGGTGAGCGTGAGGGTGAAGCGCGCCTTCATGTGGGAGGCGTTGTTGCCACCCCCGGAGCCAAGTTCGAGCACGGTCTGGGGTCGAGTCGTTGAGGCCGCTTCGAAGACAGCCGTCGAAAACGCAGCCTCCTCGACGTAGTCGGATGGGTGGGTGAGCAGGTGGAACCAGTTGGCAAGGTCTGAGTAGAGACGCACGGGGATACTCCTGAATCTGTTTGGGCCAAGTGGATTGGGCCAAGACAGCGAACAGGCGGCGGCCGCGCAAGCGGCCACTCAGGAGCGTGGGCGAAGGATCAATTGGGTGGGCGTGCCATAGCCCAGCCAGTGTACGAATCGGCGGAGCGCTTGAGAAGGGGCCATCAGGGCCCGCGGGCCGGGCACGGCGGCAGTAGGCTCGATCGCGGCGATCCTACGGAGGCTGCTGTTCCGGCGGGCGCACGGGGAAGACGGCGAAGATGCCGTTGTGGTCGCTGGCGTAAAGCAGGGAGCCATCGGCGCGTGCCTTCGGTTTGTCGCCGAACTGCGAGAGTTTCGGGCCGAGCCAGCCGACGCCAAAGATGAAGCTCGTGCGCGTGGTCAGTGGCGGCAGATCACCGATGATCGCGTCGCGACAGCAGGTGACGATCGGCGAGTCGGCGATGAGGTCAACGAGGCCGCCATCGGTGAGCGGCTGGATGGTCGCCGACCCGGGGACATCCCCCAGGTCACCAACGAGCAGGAGCGGCCCGGAGCCTCGCGTCTCCTTGATCGCCGCTGTTACGGAGAGCGCCTGTGCGAACCGCACCTTTTCGCCGCCAGATGTGAGGTGGGTCACGTACAGGTCCAGTTCGCCAAGGGGGGCGGGGGCCTGCAGCACGACGTGCAGCACGGCGCGTCCTTCGGTCTCAGACGTGCGCGGGTTTAGCCAGCGCGGTTCGGCGCGGAGGATGCGATGGCGGCTGAGGATCAGCTCGCCCTCCTGGAAGCCGATCTGGTCCGCGATCGCGTCGTTCTGCTCTTTCGATTGGCCGGGGAACCAGGGGTTTGCGCGCACCCACTGGTACTCCATTTTCAGCTCTTTGCCGAGCCGGGCGGCCGGGTTGCCGTGCGCCTTCGTGTTCGTCCATTCGTTCAGCACCACTACATCTGGCTTGAACGCCTTGAGCTGTTCGATCAGCAGGTCAAGCCGCTGGTCGTAGGTTTCGCTGGCCACGCTGTTCGTGGAATCGAGCGAAACCGGGCTCATCATGTTGATTGTGGCTACGCGAAATTCGGTAAGCGGCTTAGCCGGCTGGCCTTCGTAGTTGAACGCCGGATCCGTCGGCGAAGGCGAAGCTGCGGGAGTGATGACGCGCGTCAGCTGGGTGTCATCCACTCCCCCACCACCGCAGGCCGCCGCCAACAGCACACAGGCACTCACCAAAAGCAGCAGAAGTCTTCCCGCCCGCCGCTTCGGTTCGAAGGTCATTGACAACCCGCCCGGCGGACTGATTCACTGGTGGATAACAGCAACGACGGAGACGAGTAGCGTCCGCCACCCTGGTTAGCGAGCCCCGTACGGTGCGAGGGGGCGCAGGAAGCGAACGCGAAGATCCCTCCCGAGCTTCCGCCCGAAACTGGCCTGGGCAGGCTGGCAGTAGGCGCGGACGGATGCCATCCGTTATCCGTGGCAGGCGCTCCGCAAGGATCGAAGCCAATGGCCATCAGCCATCGGCCGAAAGCCTTCCGCGGCGTCGCAAAGCGCCCGCCTCGTGCGGGAAGCAGGGTGGTACCGCGGGCTCCAACGCTCGTCCCTGGTTGTGGGATGGGCGTTTTTTGTTGGGCGCCTATTTCGCAGCACGTAGTCATTACGCCAAGGGTACGTCAGCCGCCACAACGGTGGTTGCACGGCCGCTAGCCGATGTCGCGCGAAAGGGGAGACCATGTTCACACCCGTAGACCCGAAGGTTAATTTCCCCAGGCTGGAAGGGGACATTCTCGACTTCTGGCGGAAGAACGCGATCTTCCTGAAGAGCGTCGAGCGCGCGCCAAAGGCCGGCCTCCCGCGCGACGGCCTGTTCGTTTTCTACGAAGGCCCTCCGACGGCGAACAACCGCCCCGGCATCCACCACGTGATGGCGCGCGTCTTCAAGGACCTGATTCCACGCTACAAGACGATGCAGGGATACACCGTGCCGCGCAAAGCGGGCTGGGATACGCACGGCCTGCCCGTCGAGCTTGAGATCGAAAAGGAGTTGGGCCTCAAATCCAAGCCCGAAATCGAGGCGTTCGGCATCGCCGCTTTCAACGAACGCTGCAAGCAGAGCGTCAGCCGTTACGTGGAAGAGTGGAAGCGCATGAGCGAACGCATTGGCTTCTGGGCGGATATGGAGCACCCATACGTCACCTGGCACAACGACTACATCGAAACCTGCTGGTGGATCTTCAAACAGATGTGGGAGCACGGGCTTGTCTACCAGGACTATCGCGTGGCGCCTTACTGCGCGCGCTGCGGGACCACGCTGAGCGACCACGAAGTGAGCCAGGGCTACGAAGACGACACCCCGGACCCGAGCGTGTTTCCGAAGTTCCGCGTGCCCAGTTCCGAGTGGTCAACGCTTCCCGCGCTCGCAGCACTTAGCGCCCAGCACTCAGCCCTTTCGTTGGTGGCGTGGACGACGACGCCGTGGACGTTGCCGGGGAACGTAGCGCTGGCCGTGAAGGAGGACGCCGAGTACGGCGTGTACGAGCACGATGGGGAGCTGCTGATAGTGGCGGTCGCGCTGGCGGAGAAGGTGCTTGGCGAGCGCGCGTCACACGTGGCGACCGTACAGGGCGGCGACCTCGTGGGGCTTCGCTACGAGCCCTTATACCGGCCTGAACTGTTGGGCTCGCAGGCGATGCGGTTCGATGCCGAGGGGCGTTTGCGAAGCGTCTCGGATGTCGCATCCACGGATGACTCATACGAGTATTTCTTTACGTTGCCAGCAACCGCCAGCTCCGCCGGAACCTGGAGGGTGGCCCTTCTCCGTTCAAACGGGGCAGTGCGCCAATCTGCGAGTTTCACAGTACACAATACGGCGCTTGCCACCGCCGACGTTTTCGTTCAGAAGTTTGCGCGCGGCGGGGAATCAACGGCCGCAGTTGGAGAAAGCCTCGCTTTTCTGGTCTT
>JBDUAL010000278.1:0-3678 GCA_040004685.1 Anaerolineaceae bacterium
CCGCTGCCGTCCTCCCATAGGGAACAGGTGGTAACTACGGACAACAATCAGCAAGCGTTGTAACGCACCGCCCACTAACCAAACCGGACGGCACCGTTCTCACCGTCTCAGTGGTGGCCGTGCACCAACGAGAGAAATTCGGCCCGTGTCACGCTCGAGGCGCGGAAGTCGCCACGCATGGCGCTGGTGATCATTCGGCTCCCAGGCTTGTTCACGCCGCGCATGGTCATGCAGAGGTGTTCAGCCTCAATGACGACGGCGACCCCGTCCGGCTTCAGCGCCCGCATGATCGCCTCGGCCACCTGGCTGGTGAGCTGCTCCTGGATCTGCGGTCGGCGAGCGAAACCTTCGACAACGCGAGCCAGCTTGCTGATGCCAACGACTCGACCGTCTGGCACGTATCCGACGTGGGCTTCACCGTGGAAAGGGAGGAAGTGGTGCTCGCACATGCTGTAGAACGGGATGTTGCGCAGGATCACCATCTCGTCATGGGCCACTTCGAAGCCGACGTTGAGGTAGTCGGCAGGATCCACGGTGCGACCGCCGAAGATCTCTTCGTACATCTCGGCGATGCGGCGGGGCGTGTCCAACAGGCCCTCACGGGCGGGGTCTTCCCCAAGTGCCTGGAGGAGTTCGGTAACAGCAGCCTTAACGCGATCCCCATCGAACTGGCGGCCATTGGTGTTGAGGCGGGATTCATCGGACATTGCCGGGGATCGTACCAGCGGACGGGGATGGTGGCACGTCTCAAAGTCTGGCGTGAATAGCGCTGGCGAGCTTTGGCCACACCGCTCGTTCGGCTAGGCTAAGTCCATGCCTTGGTACGGATGGTTGATTCTCGGCGTGGGCGCCTTCATCGCAGTCGCCGCAATTACCCTGCGGTTGCTGCGCGCCAGCCGTCGAGGGCGGCGCTTTCTCGCGCTTGGGACGCGTTCCAAGATTCGATTCGGGCGAATTCTGCTGAGCGACCGCGAAGTGGGCGTGCTGCCGAAGCTGGCGTTGCTGTTCCTCGTCGGCTACCTCGCGCTGCCCTTCGACCTGATCCCCGACTTCATCCCGGTGATTGGCCAACTCGATGATGTAGCGGTGGCGTTTGGCGTGATCGCGTTGTTGCTTTTCATCGTACCGCGGGAGAGGTTCAACTTAGCGCTGAGCCAGGCCGAGCAAGAGTCCGAAGCGCGGCGACTTGCAGCAGCCAGGCGGATCAGCGGGGAGTAACTCTACACGCCTGCGGCGAGGAGTCGGCGCGTAATCGCTTCGATATCCATGAGTGTCTCATCGACATCTCGGTTGTCCCAAACGCCGATGCCGAGCATGGCCATGGTACAGGTCCCAATGAGCACGCGAGCGGTGGTTTCAACTGGAAGAGCCGCGATCTCACCACGTTCGATCCCTGTCGAGAGAAGAAGGGAAAACGAGGCAATGAGCATCTCAGCCCAATGCTCATCAAGATGCCGATCCCGCGCCGCGGTTTGAAACGCTGCGGTGAGGACGAGACGGTTGTCGCGGATGTAGCTGGCGAGGACGCGTATCGCGGTGATCACGCGATCGACATACCCGGTCGTCTCATCGACCGCCGCGAAGTAGCTAGAGAGGGCGGCGTCCGAGCGAGTTCGCAGCACCTCGCGGAGTAGCTCTTCCTTGGATGTGAAGTAGCCGTAAAGGGTCCCAACGCCGGTATCGGCAAGTTCGGCGATCTGCTGGATGGAGGTCTCCTCGTAGCCGTTGCGATGGAAGAGGTCGGTGGCAGATTGGACGATCGCCGCGCGCGTGCGGGCTTTGCGGCGCTGAAGGCGGCCGGACTCAGGCGGTTTAGGCGGTTGGGTCATTATGTCTCCGTTCGCAAACCACATTCTACTTCGAATACGGTTAGGCGACTATTCGACTATGACAATCGATGGCCCGTGGTTGTGCGCCAAACCGAATCGCTCCAAAGGGGCGATAATCAGACCATGCGCCTCGTTGCCGCTGCCGGGATTCTGGGGACCGTGCTGTTGCAGGCCTGTAGCGGCGGCAGCCCGCGCGGAGAGTTCACGTTCGCCGCGCCCGTACCGACACCAACGCCGATGGCGGGCGACGAGGCGCCCACAACGGCCTGGACGGGACTGGATTCCCTCACGGTTAGCGGCGGGAGCGCAGGTTGCGGCGTCGCCCAAACCGGGAGTGATTTGATCGACTCTGTAGAATCCCCGGAGACCGACCGGAGCTACCGCATTCACCTCCCAACGGGCTACAACCCAAATCGGCCCGCGCCGCTGGTGATGAACTTCCATGGGTCATCTAAGACGGCGCTCGAGCAGGAGACGTACAGCGGGCTGGGGCCAGTTGCGGACCGCCAGGGTTTCATCCTGGTATCGCCTGAGGGGAGTGGCTGGCCACAGGGATGGGAGGTGGTGGGTGTGTACGCAGATTCGGGAACCGATGACCTCGTCGTGACACGCCAGATTGTCGAAGCCATCGAAGCCGCGTTCTGCATTGATCCGCAGCGCATCTATGCAACGGGGCACTCCAACGGTGCGGAGATGGCCTCCCAAGTGGGCTGCTTTCTGCCGGACATCTTCGCCGCCGTGGCACCGGTTTCGGGGGTGGTTTACCAAGGATGCGACGGGCGGCCGATGCCGGTGATTTCCTTGCACGGCACCGAGGACTACAACGTCCCGTTCGAAACGGCTCAGCCGGCGATGGCGGAGTGGGCGAGCCACAACGGCTGCTCGACCGTGGAGGAGATTGTGCAAGTGACGGAGCACGTTTCGCGCGAAAGCCACCTGGGCTGCGACGGCGCCGATGTTGTGCTCTACGTTATCGACGGGGGCGGCCATACCTGGCCAGACGCCGAGGACTTTTCCGGCGGGGCGGGGCCAACCACCCACGAAATCAGCGCGAACGACCTCATCTGGGAGTTCTTCGCGAGCCACCCCATGCCGCGCAACTAGTGCAAAACTAGGATTCGAGCCAGCTCACGTCGCCGTGCAAGTCAGGGTCGTGCTGGTTTGCCGCGAATACCGCGTGCTCCATTTTGCTCGCGCCGATTGTCGTGGCGAGGCCGTGGCCGGGATGGACTTTCGTGTCGTCGGGCAGCGCATAGAGTTCGCTGGTAATCGAGACTAGTTCCTGCTGAAGGTCGGCGTTCGTGCGCGTCCGTCCGGGCCCGCCAGGAAAGAGCGTGTCGCCGACGAAAGCGTGCTTTTCGTAGACGAACGTGGTGCTGCCGGGAGTGTGTCCCGGGACGCTTACTACGCGAAAGCGCAGATTTCCGACTGTCACTTCATCGCCATGGGTGACGGCAGTGTCCATCTGGCCGTCCTTTAGCCACGGCTCGCGGGCGTCGGCGTAGACTTTGCAGCCGTAACGGGCCTTAAGGCCATCGATGCTTGCCGTGTGATCCCCATGCGAGTGTGTGAGCAGGATCTTCGAAGGCCTGGAGCCCGCAGCTTCAGCAGCGGCGATGCTCTGTTCGATCTCATCCGGGGCATCGACAAAGGCCGATTCGCCGGTGGCTTTATCAACGATGACGTAGATATTGTTGCCGAAGCCCGCTGGCCCGGCGACGATTATTTCGAGATCGCCATCCTGAATACGTTCCACGGTGAACTCTCCTCCTAGCGGAAGTGCGGCATCACGGTATCGGCGAAGAGCCGGCCCGCTTCTTTCGTATCGCGGCCGAAGAACTCCATGACG
>JBDUAL010000279.1:0-3676 GCA_040004685.1 Anaerolineaceae bacterium
GGACGGCGATCGGCCCGCCGCAGCGTTGCCGTCGCCGGCGCCCTCGTGAACAAACGTTTCGCGTACCGGGACAAGACCGAAAACGAGCCGGTTGCGTTGTAGGCGCACGACCATTGGCGCCGGCTCCCATTTCCGCGACACGCGATTTTCGGTGGATCTAAAGCTGGGAGGTCTGGAGGAAGTTGGTGGAATGGCAGCCCGTTTTGCGTGTGCCGTACGCAGTTTCAGCGTGAATCAGCGCGCACTCTGAGCGCGGGATCCCCGAGTGGGCCACGTCTACGAGCCGAGCGGCGACTCAGCGGGTCAACTCTTTTTGGAGCGCCCGGCTGATCGTTGACAGTCGCGTTTGTCCCAACACGCCACCGAACCGCGGGGCAGCCGCCAAGAGCGTTGCGAATGCGGCATGGACGACCATCACGGCACCGAAGTAGGCATGGAACCGAGCGGCCCCCGTGATGTTTCCGTCATCCGTCCCCCAGAAGACTTTCAGCCGCGAATTGACTCGTTCGACAGACGTCCGCCCGTTGTACAACTGTTCGAACTTCTTCGTGGCCCGGGGAATTGGCGGGAACCGCCGCAGATCGGTCTCCTGTTTCACGCGCACCGTCAGACCGTAGGTTTTGTCGGCATTGCAGATTTCCGACATCGGGCAGGACCAGCCTTCGTGCTTGGCCGGACAGCGATACTTGAGCGTGCTGCGCTCCGGTTCGTGTCCCGTATAGGCCATCTTGTGACGCACGGGAGGCTGGCTCTTCGTGTCGTAACAGAACACGGTGCCCGCTTCGTCGTGCACGATGTTGCCGCGCCGTTCCTGCCCGGGAACCAGCTTCTCGGTCTGGTTCTGCCAACACGACCGAATCTGGATTACAGGCTTGATTCCGTGGTCGTCCAGCAGTTCATGGATCGCCGCATCGTCGGCCGCTTTGTCGTACGCCATTGTTCTGATCCGGTCTTCCGGCAGGTTGCGCTTCGCCTGCTCGATCAGCGGTTCAATCATATCGTTGTCCGACGTCTTCGTCGAAGTCACGTGGTAGGCCAGAATCACCTCGTGCTTCACGTCGACCAGCAGATGCCCCTTGTATCCGAACCATTCCAGAATCTTCGTCACCTTGCCCGAATCGTCGCGGTATTCCTTTCGTCCGCCAGACGGTAGCGGCAAACCGTTTTCGTCGGTGACGGCGTCTTCGCCGCGGGACGCAATCTCCTCCTTCACCGCTTCTGAGCGACGTGCCGACAATCCGGTGGAATCCCCGGCCGTATTCTTTCCCAAGTCCGCAACCACCTGTCCCAGGCGTTGCAGCATCTGGTCGAAAATGGCACGCATCGCCGAGAGATGTGGCTCCTGCCCCAACAGGCTCAGGAACCGTGACATGTTCCACTTCTTCGGGACGTGGTCTTCCGACTCGATGCCAACCAACTGCCGCAGCCCTTCGTTCCGTCGCAGCTCGGCCAGACAGCCCTCGATTGTCGTATGCCGCAAACCGATCGTCAGCAACAGCGTGCCCCACAGGATCGACACCGGGTAATCATCGCGTCCCTTGCCTCGCCAAGTTCTCAAACCGTCCAACAGCTTCGCATCGGGGACCGACGCCAGAAAATCCCGGATGGTCTTGAGCGAGGGGCTGTCTTCCAGGCAGTCCCAGGCGAACAGGGGTTTGGCAACGTGAATCCGCATCTGGTGAATTCCTCCGTGAAATTGAGCGTGGGTTGCAAGCAGCGGATCCTACAACGCAACTAATGCCCGTTCAAGACCAGAGGTGGTCGAAAAATCCACGATTTCAGAAATTCGCATCGCTTCGCGTGCCAAATATCGTGCGTCGCTCGGGCAACGTAATTAGCGCCCAGTGCGCAACTCAAGCGCTGGGCCGACGATCCGCACAGCGCAACCGGCTCCGTTTCCGCCGTTGACGCCCATGGGCGCACGACGCACTTTGCGCGGATCCCCGGTATGTGGTAAAACTCCGCAGCGAAACTCGGCGACGGAGTCGCCATAACTCAAAGGGGAGTGCAAGGATGCCAAAACGTACCATCGGAACGTCGAAACTGACTGCGGAGATGCGGCAGCGGTTGATCGAGGTGGCGAGCGAAGCTCGGAAGTTGGTCTACGGCGAGAAGGGTCACCCCGAATGGGGAACTTCGTTCGCTGAAATTGAGTCGGATGCCCGGGAGGTCGGTCACGAGCTCATTCGGCTGTTGATGGAGCAGACGACCGACGAACAGGCGGGGGGAATGCCACAGTCGGCATTGAATACGCAGTCCGGCGAGACGGCGCAGCGGACAGGTAGCGAGCAGCGGAACATGGAGACTGAGTCCGGCACGGTGAGTTGGTCTGAGCCGAAAGCCTACCTTCCGAAATCACGGAAGGCTTTTTTTCCCTCAGGCTAAAGCACTGGGCCTGGAAGTTGATCAACAACTGTCACCCGCGCTGGAGCGGAAGTCGGTGCAGTTGGCAACCCGGCTGCCGTCGTTCGAAGCGGCCCGCGACAGTATTGCGGAAACGCTGGAAGTCGAACTGACGACGAAGCGGGTCGAGCGGTTGGCGGAACGCATTGGCGGGCAGCGTGTCGCCGAACGGGAGACCGACATCGCGGCATGGGAAGGACAGCCGCTGGTAGCAAAGCTCACGGTCCCCCCGGGCGTCAAGGCTCCGGCCGTGGTGTGCGTGAGCACGGACGGCGGTCGTATCCAACGGTGCGATCTCCCTGAAGAAGCAAAATCCCACTGGTGCGAAACCAAGGTCGGCGCGTTGATGGAATTGGAGCCAAATCTGCACAATTCCGACCCGTGCCCCGAGGTGCCGGACAAGTTCCTGGAGTTGGGTCGTGTGGACGAATTGACACGCGAGATCAAGCGGACAGCCCCGAAAGGAATTGTGTTTCAACGGGCTGGCGAAGACCAACCGCCTGAAGAAATGCCGGCCCCACAGGCTGCCCCGCTCCGGGAGGCAGTCGTCGCCGAGTCCCCCGTCATCCAGAGTCGCGATGTGGTCGCTTCCTTGGTGGACAGTGCAACATTCGGCAAGCTGCTGGCGGCCCACGCTTGGATGCTGGGCTTCGCGGGAGCCCTGCTCAAAGCGTTCGTGGCCGACGGTCAGGCCAGCAACTGGACCATCTGGGAACGGCACTTCAAGCACTTGCAGTTCATCCCGATTCTGGACTTCATTCATGCGCTGACGTACGTCTACTCGGCCGCACTGGCGGGCCGCTCGACCGCGGAAGGCTGGCCGATCTATGTGCGTTGGATCACTTGGGTCTGGCAAGGCCAAGTGTCTCGTACGATTGATGAACTGGCCGAACGCGCTCTGGAGCTCGGTCCAGCTCCTCCCGACGCTTCCGAAACCGATCCGCGCGAGATCGTCGCCGGCACCCTGACATACCTGCGAAACCAACAATCTCGCATGAACTACCCGGAATATCGCAAGCTCGGCCTGCCCCTCACGTCCAGCCCCATCGAATCGACGGTCAAACAGATCAATTACCGCATGAAAGGCACCGAAAAGTTCTGGACATGCGGCGGCGGCGAAGCGCTTCTGCAGCTCCGAGCCGACCAACTCAGCGACACCGCCCCCTTGGATGTCTACTGGGCTCGCCGCGCTAGCCAAGCCTCAGGCGTTCGGAGCTACGCCAAAGCTGCTTGAGAAAATCACAAAGTGCGTCGCACGCCCTCCCGCCGTGGT
>JBDUAL010000280.1:0-3674 GCA_040004685.1 Anaerolineaceae bacterium
GACCAATCGCGGCAAAGTTGAGTAGCTTGAGCGCCGAGGCCCATTCAATCAGCGAGCTGCCGGAGACGATCAGCCCAACAGCGGTCACGAAGAGCGAGAGCGTCGCCACCGACACCACGAGCGAAATCACCGTCCGGCGGAGCTGGCTTCGCGAATCCTCGACTGCGTAGATCGTGTTTAAGGCGTGCATCGTCGCCCGAAAGGCGACAGCGATCGCAACGATAGAGACACAGAGGGAAATGGCGACGCTTGCACTGAAGGCGCCCGTCTGCTGGCCCTCTGGGGCGTTCTGCAACTGGTTCGCGACCGGTTCGGTCGTCGCGCCCGGAATGATGGCGCGCACGACATCCAACAGACCGCCGACGAACGCATCGGCGTGGGCGACGCGCATGATCCAGAGAACCGAGATGAGTGCCGGGAAGAAGGCGAAGACAAGGCGGAAAGCAACGTTCCCGGCGAGCACGGTGAGGTTGTCCATCCGCACCTTTTCCGCCACAAGTCGCGCGCATTCACCGAGCCGCAAGTTGGTGCCGGGCACGGCGTAGCGATTAGAAAGGCGCTGGATGCTGCTAAGGATGCGTACTTCCGGAAGACCTGCAGACATGACTCCCTCTCGGAAACGCCGGCGGCTCCCCGCGATGAACCCTCTCGAATTGAGCCGAAAAAGGCGCGCTCTCTCTACCCGCATAGAGCGTCACATCGCCGTTTCGGACGAGAGACAGCCTGACCGCCCAATCCGAGAGCATCGCGTGCCTCCAGCGCATCGGCCAATACTACACGGGCTGGGGCTCTTCAACCGGCAGCTGCTCGAGCCAATGTCCAGCGATTAGCGACGATCCCGCGTGCTTGGCCAGGGCGTCGGCCGGGGTTCAGGCGCCGGGAGAGAAGCTGCCGACAGGTGCGCCAACCGTAGATACACAGCATGAGGGAGATGATCTGAACGTCCCTTGAGATAGGCGAACTGTTGGATAGGCGAACCGTGGTCAACGTGGTCGGTACTCCGGGGCTCCGGGCCGTCGCCATGCCGGTCGAGGCCCCAGACGCCGGTGGCAAAAACTTCACGGAGGCCCGCCGGGTCCGCGCATTGGCCCCTCGTATTATTGTAAACTCTCCGTAAAATCGTCGTCCCAACCGCTTCCCGAAGGTTCCGTCTGAAGTTTTGGGAAGTTAGGGTGCAACGGTCGGCGATGCGGAAACGCCCCGTTCGCCACTTCCAGGGGGTTCATGTTCAAGCGTAGATACGCCGTTTCGACAGTCGGTTTCCTGTTGCTCGCACTGTTCGCCGTGGGGACGCTGCCGCGTGGCGGGACGGGCGCAGCGGCGTTGACGAACTGCACGACGGCTGAGGACGGGATCAACGCGGCCGAGCAGCAGATGCTGACGCTGATCAACGGAGCGCGGGCGGCCGCCGGATTGGGCGACCTGAAGTTTTCGCCAAACCTGAACCGGGCGGCGGCGTGGAAATCCGCTGACAGCGGCTCGAACGGGTTGGGCAGCGGCTTTTCGCACACAGACTCGCTCGGGCGCGGGCCAACTGCGAGGGCGCAGGATTGCGGCTACGCTTCACAGGCCGCCGAGAACATCTCCTATGGTTCAACGAGCGCGCAAGCGGCGTTCGATTTGTGGATGGGGTCAACGCTGCACAGGGCCAACATCCTAATGGCAAGCTATAAAGTGATCGGGATAGGGCAGCATGCGAGCGCGTGGACGACAGACTTCGGCTACCTCGATGATTCCGGGGCGACCGCGATGGCCACCAATACACCAACAACCACGCCGGTGGCGCCAGCGACTAGCGCCGGATCTACTGCTACCCCCACGCGGACGCCGTCTGCGACGCCCAGTCCAGTCCCGACCAGCGCACCACGGGTGCTTTCGGGCATCAGCATGGGGCTTTCGGCGGGGATCAACCTCGTGACGTACGCGGGTGAGCGGCAGCCAGTTGCAACTGGGCTCCAGAGCTTGCAAGGCTATCTGCTTGCCGTGTACCAGTGGGACGCCGCAAGGGTGGTGTGGGAACGGTACATCCCGGGTGGCCCGGGCTACGTGAACTCGTTCTCGAGTTTGGACGCGGGGCGGGTCTATTACATCCAGGTGTCTGAGGACGTGACCTGGTCGTATTAACTCCGGTTCGCAATCCGCGGATTTTCATGTACGGGTTATCCCTGATGTCCTTTACATACTCAACGGTTTAGGATTTCGTAACCACTGACGGTGCGCGCCCCCAGGCCCTTAGAGTGCGCGCCGCGCGGAGAGTATGCGTGGCAGCAGGTTTGCGCGGGGGCGAGCACGAGGCTTCCTCCCACCTGGCCTCTTTTCAGCCGCCGGGCGCCGGGCGGGGAACCCACGCGGGCGCTCTCAGAGCAGCGGCGTCGGGAGCGCCAATCGACCACCACCAGTTCGCACTTCTCTCGCTTTCCGCTGACATCCTCGCCACGGTGGCGACGCCTGAGACGATTGGCCCCGCGTGCGAGACAATCTGCTTGCGATTGCGGACGTTCTTTTCGGCGGACCATGTCGTGCTTGGGCTGGTAAGCCTGGAACACCGCAGCCGAGAAATCTTGGGGTTCACCTCCTCCGTGGTAGAGGTGGGGGAAATTTCCTCCGAGCTTGCCGAAGCCGACATCGTTGCCTACCGGGACGCAATCGAAGGACGGGCGCAAGCTTTCCCGGATCTCGGAACTACTGTCCTCAATCCCGGCACCGAAGTGGCTCTGCAGACGGGGCTGCAGTCGCTAATTCGCGCCCCGTTCCGACTCTCGGATGGCTCGGTTGGGCTGGTCAGCGTGGCCAGCACCACGCGCGGGCAGCTTGGAGAACACGAAGCCGCCGACCTCCTTGCCCTCTGCACGCCGATCGGACTGGCAGTGGACCGCGTGCGGCTACTGGCGGCGGCAAACGAACACCAGGCGAACGCCACCGCCCTCGCGACAATGCTTTCAACTCTGGACGTCGCGGCGAGCCCGGAGGACGCGGCGGTAGAGCCGGCGGCGGTTGCCATCGCGCGCGTCCGGGAACTCCGCATCGCGACACTGCGCGCCGTGAACCTCGAGGCCATCAACCACGTCCTGACCCTCCTTGGCGAGGGGAGCAGTGCAGAGCACATGGCAGCCGGCTTTCTCGCTGAGTGCCGGGCACTGTTCGAGTGCCAACTCGCCGCGGTGGTCACCTTCGATTACGAAACCGGGCAGGCACAGCGGCTCGGCCTCGATTCGTCGATCTTCGGCCCTGACGATCTCCCCCGGAGCCTGCCCATTGGCGATGATCCTGGCGGCCAGATTGGCAGTGTTGCCGAACTCGTCGACGACCTCGAGACGGCGCCGAAACCCGGCGCCGTGCGCAAACTGTTCATAGCGAACGGCCTGCGATCCGGGATCCGCGTACCGCTCATCCTGCACGACACGGTGATCGGCGCCGTCTCCCTCTGGTCGACGGATGTTCGGCGCTACGACGCCGATGATGTGGCGATGTTGGGCACACTTACGCGCCCCCTCGCTCTCGCGCTTGGCCGGGCGAACGCACTCAACTCACTCGCGGAAAGCGAACTCAAGTTTCGTTCCCTCATCGCCCAGGCGGAGGAGATGATCTTTCTGTTCGATAGCACCACGTTGCGGATCGTTGACGCCAACGCCTACACAGAGCGCGCTCTAGGCTACTCCCGCGCCGAACTGCTG
>JBDUAL010000281.1:0-3673 GCA_040004685.1 Anaerolineaceae bacterium
CGTCGCGTAGATCCTCGAACGCGTCGTAGTGCGCGAGGACGCACTCGGCCCATCCGGCACTGACCGCGGCCCGGAGCTTTGTCACTGTGTAAGCCTACCGTAGCCGCGCCCGATTGCCGATTTCGCCGCCACCCAGCATGATTCGCAGAATATGACCGATTTCGCTGCCAAGGCGCCCTTCAACCCCGAGAAGCCGAACGAACTCCACGCCCGCGAGAGCATGCCCGCGGCACCCGCCAGGTCGCGCGCCGACGTCACGCACCACTTCCTTGCGCTTGGGCTCGGGATCGTTGGAACGTTCATCTTCCTCGCGCTCGCCTTCCAGGCGCGGGCAGGCTGGCAGAACCACCGCGAATGGGTTGTGGCGATCACCGTCCCCGGTGCCGCCGTAGCCGGCGTCTGCTTCGGCTATCTGCTCGCCCGTAGGCAGTACAAGGCCGCGATGTGGGGTGTTGGTCTGCTTTCGCTGAGCATCCTGTTTACGGTGTTCAACATCGTTCAGGGGGTGATCGAGGACGGCCCCAGCTATGAGCGCGACGGGTTGACGATACTTGCCGGGGCGTTTCTGATTCTCGCCGGGCACGCGTTTCTCATCGCCGAAATCTGGGTTGAACTGAAGCGCCCCACGCGCGCGCCGGTCCCCGAGGCCTAACTCCGTACGCCCACCCGGTGAACCTCGTTGCCGCTGCGCCGGCCTCGCGTAGGATGGCCGAACGTGGGTGAACTTGCGGCAATGGCAGCGGCGATGGTCTGGTCGGCCACCAGCGTTGCCCTCACCTCCCTCTCCGCACGAACCGCGCCCGCTGTCCTGAGCGCGTTGAGGCTGGCCTTTGGCAGTTTCGTGCTCCTCGTCTTGCTGATCTTCTCGGGACAGATCTCGGATCTCCGAGAGGCCTCCGCCATCCAACTGTTCGGGGTTGTCGTAAGCGGAATGGTTGGCTACGGACTCGGTGATACGCTCTACATCGCCGCGCTCGCCCGGCTTGGCATGCAGCGCACGTTCCCGGTGACGATGGCGCTCTACATCGGGCTGACCGTGGTTGCCGGCGTCATCCTCCTCGATGAGCCGTTCACCTGGGGCCTGCCAGCCGGGACAATGCTAATCGGCGCCGGGGTGTTCCTCGTCGTTGTCGGCCCCAGGTCGAGCCATGTCTCGCACGTACCCGTGGCCGAATCTGCCCTCGCCGCTATGGGCGAAATTCCGGAGCCGCCGCGTTCCCCGGCCCCCTCGGGCGGCGCGGACTACGTCGGCTATGCCTTGTTGTTGCTCGTCGGCATCTTCTGGGCGGTCGCGACGATCTGGCTCGCGGGGTCAAAGGGCGACCTCGGAGCGATCGCCGCCGGTGCGATTCGTACGCCCGCCGGGGCGGTCAGCCTGCTCGCGTTCTGCGCCGCCAGCCAACGCCCGGCTCTCGCCCGCCCGTTCGGAGACCGCCGTCATATCGGTGCGATCATCGTCGCCGGAGTCGTCGGCACTGGCCTTGGGAGCCTGATGTTCGTCTACGCCGTCGTCCATGCAGGCGCCGCACGGACAGCCGTGCTATCGGCCACAGCGCCGCTCCTCGCCGTCCCGCTCTCGATGATATTTCTCGGCGAGCGCTTCACCGTCCGCATCGGCACAGGGACGGCCCTCTGCGTGGTGGGCATTGTGCTGGTGGTGATTTAGGCGTCTGCCGTACTACTCCCGCGCGAACACAAACAGCCCGTGACCCTGCTCGCCCCGCTCGTAGGCCTGGACCAGCGTCGCCACCGTGTCGAGCTGTCGCAGGTAGTTCCGCGTTCCGTACCGCTCCTCCACGCGTTGGCGGCTCCTCACCATCTCTGCCTCCGCTGCGCGCCACGCCTGGGTCGCCTCGCTGTTCATCTGGCGATGCGCGGCCAACGCCCAGCCGTACTCTTCCCACTCCTGGATGAACGAGTCGCCGCCGCCGCGACTGTCGGTCGGCGATTCGGCGCAGAGGCAGATCGTCGCCCGCGGAGCGGCCACCCGCGTCATTTCAGCGACGGAGATGTAGGTGTCGAGGGCCCAGACGCTGTGAAACTTACCATCGCGGAAGGGCAACCGCTGCGTATCCGCACTCACCCACTGGACGGCGTCGCCGCCGTTCATCTGCCGCCCGGCCTGGAGGAAATCGGCGCCCACGTCGCAGGCGACCGCAACCAACCCCAGCTTTTCAGAGGCGAACCGCGCCGCCGCCCCGACGATCGCGCCGCAGTCCAGCATCCGTTGCCCAGCCTCCAATCGCGAACGATCGAGCAGCCAGCGAGTCGCCTCGGCCCCGCCCACGTGGTTGTGCTCACCGAGGAAATCGATCCACCAGGCCGCGTAGGCTTCAGACAGAGTTTCCAGCGGCGTGGGCACGGGCTAAGGGTAGGGTCTCGCCCGGCGAGTGACGAACTCGCGGCGGTTACACGGTGAGTTCGCCCACCAACAGATCCATCAGCAGGCCGTTGTGCCAGGCGCCGTCCGCGCCGCATTCGTACTCGCGCATGACACCGACGCGTTGGAAGCCGACTCCCTCGTAGGCCCGGATAGCATTCCGGTTCGTTTCAGCGGGGTCGATGACCAGGCGGTGGTGGCCCTTGGCTTCGAACAGATACCGCGCCAGCGTCCGGATCGCGTCCGGGCCAATCCCTCGGCCCTGATGACCTTCCGCCAGTGCAAGGTCGATGGAGGCGTGCTTATACATCGGGTCGAGCTCTTCGCCGTACTGGATAATCCCAGCGAAAGCACCGTCCGCCTCGATCGCGAAGACGCACGCGCCGTCGTCTTCGATCATCTCCGCCCGGACTTTGTCGTGGTAATAGTGGCCCCACCAACGCGAAACGGTCGGGTCCTGGAGGACCGCCAGGATCGCATCAGTGTCGGAGGTCTCAACGGTGCGCAGGGTGACCAGCTTGCCATATAACAACATCCAGAACGCGTCCTTTCGACAAAAGTCCGGCCGTTTGGCGAGTCTAACCACGCGGGAACCGGATCGGCCAGCGCGCCACGGAACGGCCGTCGCGCCCCTGTTGGTCAAGTCCCCCCGGTGGTGGGGCGGCTTCCACCGTACAATCGGTTCCATGAAGGATGGTTCTACTCACACCGCCGCGCGCACAGCCGTGTTCAGCGAGTCGGTGATCCGCGAAATGACGCGGCTAGCGATGCTCCACGGCGCGATCAACCTTGCCCAGGGCTATCCCGATTTCCCCGCGCCGGATTTCATCAAGAAGGCCGCGATCGACGCCATCAACGCCGACATCAACCAGTACGCGATCACCTGGGGCTCGCCCCGGCTGCGAACAGCAATCGCCGCCAAGACTCTCCGCTTCTCCGGCATGGACCTGGACTCGGACCGCGAGATCACGGTCACCTGCGGCGCGACTGAGGCGATGATGGCCGCGATGCTCGCCGTCGTGGAACCGGGCGACGAAGTGATCGTCTTCGAACCGTTCTACGAAAACTACGTCCCCGACGCGGCGATGAGCGGGGCGAAACTCGTCTTCGTCACGCTGCACGGCCTCGAGTTCACCTTCGACCCGGCGGAGCTTCGGGCGGCTTTCAGCGAACGCACCCGCGCAATCATTGTGAACACGCCGAACAACCCGAGCGGCAAGGTGTTCACCCGCGCTGAACTGGCCCGGATCGCCGCGCTCTGCCAGGAGTTTGACTGTCTTTGCATCACCGACG
>JBDUAL010000282.1:0-3655 GCA_040004685.1 Anaerolineaceae bacterium
TCCCTCCTCTATACTGGGCCGATGCCAAAACACCCCCGACACCTGCTCTCTTCCGCGGATCTCACCGCCGGAGAGACCGCTTACGTCCTCAAAGTCGCCGCGAGGCTCAAGGCACACCCCGAACGCGTGCTCGAAGGGCGTCAGCTGGCACTTGTCTTCGAAAAGCCTTCGCTGCGCACGCGCGTGAGCTTTCAGGTGGCGATGCGCCACCTGGGCGGCGAGACGATCTACCTGGCCCCCCAGGAGGTGGGCCTGGGCGAGCGCGAGGCGATCAAGGATGTCTCCCGCGTGTTCGCCCGCTACGTCGATATCGTCGCCGTGCGCACCTTCGGCCAGCAGATTGTCGAAGAGTACGCCGAGTATTCGGGCATCCCGGTGATCAACGCGCTGACCAACGAAGAGCACCCCTGCCAGGCGCTGGCCGACCTGCTCACCGTGCAGGAGAAGCTCGGCGACCTGCAGGGCAAGTCGATCGCGTTCGTCGGCGACGGCTACAACGTCGCCGCCAGCCTTGTGCTGACAGCGACGGCGCTGGGCATGGACGTGCGGATGGCGGCACCGCGCGGCTACATGCTGCCGGAACCGGTGGTCTCCGAGGCGACGGCGCGGGCGCAGGCCTCCGGCGGCAAACTCACGCTCGTCACAGACCCGGTCGAAGCGGTGACCGGCGCGCAGGCCGTCTACACAGACGTCTGGACGTCGATGGGCCAGGAGCGTGAATCGGAGCGCCGACGTATAGATTTCGCCGGGTACCAGCTGAACCGTGCACTGATGGACCACGCCGCCGACGGCTCGCTCGTGATGCACGACCTCCCGGCCCACCGCGGCGACGAGATCACGGACGAAATGATGGAGAGCGAGCACTCGATCATCTTCGACCAGGCGGAGAACCGGGTGTGGGCGCAGGCGGCGGTGGTTGCCTTTCTGCTAGGCGCTACGGGTGACCTCGGCGTCTAAACCGGCGCTCGCCTTTGGAGACGGTATGATGGCGACGCGCCCAGCCGCGCGTACCTGCCATGCCCGATACAACGCACATCCGCGAGATCCTCGACCAGTTCCGGTTTTCCAGCGCCATCGACGTGCTGCTGATAGCGGCTGTCATCTTCTCGACGCTGCGGCTGCTCACGGGGACGCGCGCGATGACCCAGCTGCGCGGGGCGCTGGCGCTGCTGTTGGTCTTCGTCGTTCTCGGGCGGTTGTTGGATCTCACGGTGATCAACTTCCTCGTCGCGAACTCGTTCACGGCCCTCCTGGTGGGCGCGGCCGTGGTCTTCCAGCCAGAGATTCGAAGGTCGCTGGACCGGCTCGGACGCACGGGCGTGCAGGGCTGGCTCAGCTCTCGCCGCTACGAAGACGTGATCGACTCGGTGGTCAAAGCGGCCGAACGGATGTCCGCCGAGAGGCACGGCGGGCTGTTCGTCATCGAACGGGGGACGGGCCTTGGCGACATTATCGAAACGGGGGTGCCGGTGGATGCGCGGATTTCGCCCGAACTGCTCGCCGGCATCTTTTATCCCAACTCGCCGCTGCACGATATGGCGGTCATCCTCCGCGACGATCGGGTGGTGGCCGCGGGCTGCGTGCTTCCGCTGGCCGCGGAGCTCAGTGCCGACGAGCGCTTCCTCGGCACCAGGCACCGCGCCGCAATCGGAGTGACGGAGCAGACGGATGCGCTCACTGTGGTCGTGTCAGAGGAGACGGGCGAGATCAGCGTTGCACTGCACGGCCGCCTGACGCAGGTGGCCGATGAGCGGCGTCTGCGAGCCGTGCTCGAACGGCTACTCGAACCGGCTAGCGCGCAGGCTGCGGCTCAAAACGGCCATGGGGAAGCGCCCGTATGAGCGCGTCTTCGCGTCGGCCACATGCGCGCCCGCTCGTTGTTGGTGCGCTCGGGATCCTGTACAGGCACTGGACACTTGCGCTTTTCAGCCTCGTCGCTGCATTGGGCATCTGGTTCGTTATCCAGGACGTAGAGAACCCGAGGGTGGAGGGCCGCTTTCCGCGGGAACCGGGAAGCATCGAGGCGATCGTCAAGAACAACAACGACTTCATCGTCCGAGACATGGTTCCGGTCAGCCTAAGTGTGGACGCACGAAAGGGCGATATCGCCAATCTGCGGCGCGAGGATTTCGAGGTGTACATCGATCTCGCCGGGGTGGAGATTGGAGGCCCCGCCGTTTCCCTGCCGGTGCGGGCGACGAGCAAGAGAGACAGCGTCCGGGTGCTAAGCGTGACGCCATCCACTATGCGGGTTACGGTGGTAGAGGCGCAGAGTAAAGAAGTGCCGGTGATAATCCGCAGAACGGGCGAACTCCCGACGGGTTACCGCGAATCACCAGATGCTGACCCCGCCATTGAGCCCGCCTTCATAACTGTGCGCGGCGCTCCGGAGCTCGTAAGTACCGTGAAAAATGCCGAACTCGTGGTGAACCTTGCAGGGATCCGCAGTGAAACCCTGGTTTCCGAAGGTGACCTCACGCCGCGAACCGAAAGCGGGAGCGACGTGACGGTGAAGCTGAGCCAGCCTCGCGCGCGAGCTATGATCAAGATCGAGCAGACGTTTGTTCAGCGCACGCTTTCCGTGACGCCGGCGATCATCGGTGTGCCCGCTCCAGGCTACCGCATCGTAAACATAACTTCCGATCCTTCTACGGTTGTTCTGAACGGCCCTACAACTGCCGTCGGGAGTATCCAATTGGGGCTTTCGACGGAACGCGTGGATGTGACGGGCGCGAAATCGGACGTGGTGTTGACGCGAAACATAGACCAGCCGCCCAACACCTTCCTCGACCGACGGAGCGTTACCGTGAAGGTGGAGATCAAGCCGATCGAATGCAGCGCAGGGACGGGTGCGCCGTGCGGCGCGGTGACGTTCTTCATCGCGCCGGATATCGGTCCCCCGCCCACCGGCCTGGTTCGCGACAGCAGCGGTGGAGCGCTTACCTCCGATGTTCGTGTCTCTGGACCGCTCGCGGTCATTAAGGACTTGAGCCCGACGGCCTTCAAGGTGACGGTTTCTCTGGCGGGTGGGGTTGCCGGGACTGCCACCTACCAGGTGATCGTCGTTCCGCCGCCCGGACTCAACATCAAGGTGGAACCGGTGGATCCAGTGGTCATCGTCCTCAAGGCGGCCACGCCATGACCGCGACCGCCGCATTACCACGGGTGGTCATCGTTGGGCGTCCGAACGTGGGTAAGTCATCGCTCTTCAACCGAGTCATCGGCGAACGCAAGTCGATTGTCGAAGATGAACCGGGCACAACTCGGGACCGCGTCGAAGCGGATGTTGAATGGCAGGACGTGCGTTTTCGGCTGATCGACACCGGTGGATTCGAGACTGATGCGGAGAACGTCTACGCCCCATTGATCATGGAGCAGATTAAGGTGGCGATGGCGGGCGCGTCCATGGTCCTCTTCTGTCTCGATTCCCGCGATGGCCTTACCGCCAGCGATTACGATATGGCGGACGTTGTACGACGCGTTAATCGCCCAACGATGGTCATTGCGACCAAAGCGGACAACGAACGCCGCGAATCCACCGGCATTGCTGAAGCCTCAACCCTTGGACTTGGCGATGCTTTGCCGGTGAGTGCTCTCCACGATGTGAACGTTGGTCTGATGCTCGACGACGTGGTGGCCCAGCTTCCGGTGACCG
>JBDUAL010000283.1:0-3654 GCA_040004685.1 Anaerolineaceae bacterium
CACCGTCCGCAACCTTGGCGGAATGCTCGCCTTCGGCACGAGCACAAACGGCTGCATGCACGGCCGCTCCGCTACGCTCGTCACACCTCACGGCTCGCACGAACACATCGCCACGCACGGTCGCGGCATCACATTGGGAGAGTTGCCCTCACCGGTGATCGCGACTCCCGTTGGCAACATCGCCTTGCTCTGTGGCGACGAAGCGCTGATTCCGGAAGTGGCTCGTGCGCTCACCCTTGAGGGTGCGGACATCCTTGCCTGGCCGCTCTTCGCCGCGGACCGCATGACCGAAGCGATAGCCCGCACCCGTAGTGATGAGAACAAGGTCTACGTTGCCGCCGCCTGGCCTGCAGGCGGTCTCGTGACTGCCCCAAACGGCTCCGTCGTGGCTGCATCGCCAGATGGCAGCGGCGTGGCGATGACCGCCTCGGTCAACCGCGCCATGGCTCGATGGAAGGATATGGCCCCGGGCACCCACGTCATCAACGACCGCATCCCCTCGGCCTACACCGCCCTCACGCGCTGATCGAGATCTTCGGTTCGAGGACCACGACCGTCATGTCCTGCGGGAGCTGCGTGCGTGAGTACTGCACCTTCGGCAGCGGCTCAGGCTTCGATCCGATCTCCTTGAGGAACGTCTCCAGCGGCTGGAGGTCCGAGGTCTCAACGCCTGTCTTGAAGTTCATGGGGATGGCAGCGCGAGGGTCCAGCTTCGTCATCACGTCCGCCGCCGCCGGGCCACCCAATGAGTTCACGCCACCGGCGGGGAAAAGCAGGATGTCGACGTCCTTCACTTCATCCATGCCCTGTGCACTGGCAAGGCCTAAGTGACCGACGCGAATACCATCGATCTCGAAGACAAAGATGATGTTGCGCCCGCCATCGAGACGCTTGGTGGCCAGCCCGGTGACCAGGATGCCGCCCATTTCGTATTCGCCGGGCGCGTCGAGCACACGCGCGTTGGCGGCCACCCCTTCGCGAAAGCTGTAGCCAGGGTTGTCGCGGTTGCTCAATGTAACGATGTTGGCGGCCTGCTTGCCGATCATGTAGCCGCTCTCGGGCGGGCAGGGGTCAGTGAGGACAACGCCGTCGCGGCCCTTCAGTCGAAAGCAGTTACGGCCAAGCCAGGTAATCTCAACGGGCATCTCTAAATGTTAGGGCAGTTGCGTGGTAGAGGCGCGAAAGCGCCAGCTCGAATAGGCCCGGGAACCGCGTGGTTATTCGCGCGAAAGGACGACGCCCAGGTTCGTCCCGCCAAGGCCCAGGCTGGTGACGAGGATGCAATCCAGCTTCTCCTCGCGCACGGAACGCACATACGCCAGTTCCAAGTCTGTTTCCGGGCTTTCGAAGCCCGCAATTGGAAACACTTGCTGCCGCCGGAATGCCTCAATCGCGAACGCCAGCGCGAGCGCGCCGCTCGCTCCCAGGGCGTTGCCCAGCGCACCAGCAATCGAACTGACGGCGGCGTAGTAGGCGTGGCGACCGAACGTCCGCTTGGCCCCGTAACCTTCCCCAGAGTCCACCGCCGGACGGCCATCCGCAGAAGCCACGTGAAGGTCAACCTGGTTCTGCAGGTAGCCAGCGTCCCCAAGCGCCGCCTGCATCGCCCGGCCCGCCTCAGCCGCATCGCTCGTCGCCAACGGCTCGGCTGTCGAGTCGAAAATCTGCCCTACACCAGCAATTCGGCCAAGGATCGCCGCTCCCCGTTCGCGGGCATGGCCCTCGGCCTCTATCACCACGTAAGCGGCCCCCTCCGCAGGGATCATCCCGGCGTGCGCGATGTCGAACGGCTTTGCAGCGGAGCGGCCGGAGAACCCCTGCGCCCGGAGATGATCGAGCAACGGTCTTTGGAGCGCCTGTGCGCCGCCAGCAACCACAATGTCGGCGTCATTGCGGGCGATGAGCCGCGCTGCGGTGGCAATCGCCGCCAGCCCGCTAGCCTCCGCACCGCCTTCTGTGATCGCCGGGCCCCTCGTTCCGAGCACTCGCGCGATAGCGTGTCCGTAGGGCACAAAGAGGGTGGGCTGCCCCGGCGCACGGTACGGAAGACCATCGGCAACAGCGAACCGCCGCGAATCGCCGGCACCCGCGCCTAGTCCGGCGGACTCAATGGCCTGCAACGCCGCATCAACGGCGACCAGGCTTCCACGGTCCATGAAGTGGGCGAGATTTCGCGGAATACCGTCGTGCGGCCGGTAATCGTCGGTTATTGGTGCGGCGAAGAAGGTGCTGGGGTCATCGTCTGGCGACCAATCGCGGCCCGCGGATTGCGCGATGGCGAGAGCCTCCCAGCCAACCGCGAGGCCGCTCCCGTGCGTAGTAACCACACCAGAGCCAGTGACAACGGGGCGGCGGGAAAGTGGCTCAGATGAAAGAGTCAGTTACTCGAGTTCCTCATCGAGAAACTCATCGTCATCCTGCCGGCGGCGCCAGAACATCAGCGCGCCGCCGAGGGCCGCTATCAGCGCAAAAAATCCGAGCACTTTCTTCATCAGAATGCCTCCGTGTCCGAATCCCGGACGCCGTTCGTAATGCGGCCGTACCGGGCGAACTTTAAGTATAGATGACCACGGAATAAATGGTAGGCGGCCAACCCCTAGACCGTGCGGCGGCCCGCCAGCGGCGAACCTTCCTCTATATCCGAGAAGAAGCGTACGACGGTTTCAGCAAAGAGTTCCGGCGCGCGCGCCGGGATGCCGTGCCCGGTGCCTCGAAACGTCACCACCCGGGCCGCCGGGAGCTGATCGGCCATCAACAGGCTAGCGCAGTGCACCGGATCCTCGTCGCCAGTGCAGATCAGCACGGGGCCGGTCAACCGTTCGCCAATCACACCCAGCAAGTCAGGCCGTTCGCGCCGCACACGCGCGGCGCCCAGAAAGCCTTCGGCATGGATCCTCTCGTAACGCTTGCGAATGCCTTCTGCGAGGAACGGATCGCGAACGCTTGCGGCCGCCCGTTTTCCTGCGCCATCGCTTCCGTGCTGCGCGATCATCGCCTCCTGAGCGGCAATTCCACGTTCCCGCTCACGGTAGCGTTCATCGTATCCAGCGTTCTCATACGCGGCGGAAGAATCACTCAATACCACTCCGGCGAAGCGCTCGGGCAGCGTTATCGCGGCCTGCACCGCAATCATTCCGCCGAAGCTGCAACCGACCAGTGCGCAGATCTCAATCTCGAGCGCATCCAGCAGGCAGCGCAGGTCTTCGACGTACGCCTCCATCGTGTACTTCTCCATCACGGTGGGCACGCTGGTTCGGCCGTGGCCTCGCAGATCGGGAGCGATCACCCGGTAGTCACGGGCAAACACGGCGGCAGACGCCGCCCACATGCGAAGATCCGAACCGAACCCGTGGAGCAACACGACCGCCGGTGCTTCGGGGTCGCCCCGCTCTTCGTAGCTAATACATATCCCGTTGGCTTCGATCGCTGGCACGGGCGGCAGTGTATCAGTATCGGAAGCTGCTGGAACGAGCAAACACGGAGTAATTCAGCGCATCGTCGGTTTCACCGCAGACGCCGTAGCTGAGTTTCGTCGCATCCCTGTGCGCCGACAGTCCATAAACGTAAGCGGCACGTCAAGATCCGCGCTTCGTTGCGCCCTATCAGGGATTGCCCCGATAGGCACGCGACGAACCACCGACGACCCTAGCGGGA
>JBDUAL010000011.1:0-12330 GCA_040004685.1 Anaerolineaceae bacterium
ACGCGCGGGTTCGTTCATCAGACTTTCGACAGGCGCTTGAACCGAAGAGGCCCCAGATGTCGATCAACAAGCGGAGGCTAACCGCTAAGATAGAGGGCGACTTCGTCGTCCTCATCGGCATGCGCGTGAACCGGCCGTGGAAGCTGCACAAGTGGCTGCCAGTCTTTATCGCGACGCCGAAGATGCTTGCTGGGAGCAGGCCGCGGCCAGGGAGCGGCATCGTACAGGCCGCGGATGAGAATCGAGGGCATACCAGTGGGCTTTTCAGGTGCGGCCGAGGCCGATGGCCGCTACCGGCCAGCGACTGCCTCAGACGGCGAGTCCGCTCCCCCGAGAACGCCGCCGAAGCGGTGGTGCTCGCGCCGCCAAAGCCAGAACAGCGGCGGCAGCGCTACCAGGAAGGTCGTCGCGGAGACAGCCATCGCCGCCTGAATCGAGATGCCATCGACGATGAAGCCGAGAATTGGTTCGAAAAACGCCAGTTCGAGGCTGAGGAAAAGCGATAGCACGCTGAGGACCGTGGCCCGGCGTTCGCTCGGGGTGCGTTGGTTGATGTAGGTATCGAGCGTTGGCCGGACGAGCCCGTGGACAAGTGATGGGATTGCAAAGAAGGCGAACGCGGCGCGAGCATCAATGAGGGCGATGCTCGCGTACGCGATCACCATGCCCGCCGAACCCATCAGGAACATCCGCGGCACGCCAGCCCGTGCCGCGAGCCTGAAGGCCACCATCGCGGCAACAACGGAAATGATGCGTAATGGCGCCTGGTAGACGCCGTAGAGGCTAGTCGGCACGTCATAGTCAATGAGGAACGGCTGGATGAGCACCACCGGAACGAACCCTGCAGTCAGCAACACCGAGCCAAAGAGCATGGCGTAGCGGATCTGTGGGTGCGTCCAGGCGAACGACATTCCGGTGCGCAGGTTCCGCCAGTAGCGGCGCTCCGCATGCGTCACCCGAGGTTCCCACATAGTGAGCGCCACCATCATCGCCGCGAGGGGGCCGAGGGCGCTGATCTGCACTGTGAAGGCAAGGCTGGTCTGGGCGGCCACGAAACCGCCGATGATCACGCCGGCCACGCCTGCCGTTAATGTGACGGCGAAGCCACGACCGGCGATACGGCTAAAGCTTGCCTCCTGGCCAGCTTCCTTCAATGAATCGTAGATCAGCGCCTGGTCCGCGCCGCTGCGCATCGCGATCGCAAACGCCCAGAGAACGTAGTCGCAAAAGAGCAGCCAGTAGTTGCTGGTGAAGCCGAGTCCAAGGATTGTGGCGGAGAAGGCGAGCGCCCCAATGGCCAGTACTTTCTTGCGTCCTATGTGGTCTGCCAGTGCGCCAAGGGGTGGGTTGAGGAACGCGACCAACAAGAAAAATGGCAGGTCCATGGCGAGGACCCACTTTAGTTCGAACCCCTGGCCGACCGTCAGATACTTGATCCAGATGCCCGACCAGAGACCGAAATCCATCAGGAAGATGAACGCGTAGTAGAGCCGGACGTTGCGCCGGGCGGCGTCGGTAGCGGTCTGGGGCATGGCGAACCGTCAGCCTAGCGCATTGGCCCGCGCCCCCGCGGGCCGTATCGTCGCGCCGCGCCTGCGGCGAGGACCTTCCTCACGGAAACGGCGCGTTAGGGGCGCGACCGCCTGGTTAGTTGTTGAAGTCGGAGATGATCCCGAACAGGCCAGCTCCCATCGGCGCCTTGGTATAGTCGGTCGTCGCGGAGATGAATCCAAGAACCAAGACGAAGACCGCGAATCCAATTAGGCAGGAGATGACGACCTGGTTGGACTCAGCGCCAGTCGCTGATTGCACGGCGTAGATCATCATGACGAGCAGCAACGCTAGCGGAACGATCGCGAACACCGGCCAGAGGATCGGGATGAACATGAGCAGGCAAAACGCGAGCGGGAAGGCGGCGTAGCCCAGCGTTCGAACCAGCGCTTGCAGATCCACCTGCACCTTGAACAGCTGCGCCATCACAACGTAGACCACGAGGGCGGCGACCCCATACATCACTGCCAGGAAGATGGATCCAAGGATCACCTGGTTGACGAAGGCGCTTTCTGGGGTGCCGGCCGCAACGGCCTTCCAGAACATGAACGCGCCGAGGCCGGCCAGCACCGCGCTGACCACCACGATGACGATTGCCGGGATCAGTTCGTTGGCGTCGTCGCGCACTTCATCGAAGACGGTGGTATCAAGTTTGGCCAGCCGAACCAGGCGGTTGATGATGACGTTGGGATCCATTTTGCCTCCTGCGTGTGGTCCGGCGAACGCGAGGGTAAGCTCGCTCACGAATTCTTTACACTCGCCGGATCGAGCGAACTATAGCACACGGGGCAACAAACATGGATCGAAAGTCGTGCATCGGGGGTTAGGGTCCGAAAAGCTACAGCGGACGCTTGGCCGGTACGCCCGTTCGCCGCGGATAGAGAGCCGCCGTGGGCGAGAGCTTCCGGAGAATCGCAACCGAGAGCGTGGCGCTGATTGCCGGGCGCATGGGCGTTACGCTCTGGAATTCGCAACTCAGCGCAACAACGCTGGAAATCGCAGCGGCAAGCTCCCCTGTGAGCGAGCTTCCCTTGGGGAACGCGACGCAACCGCCAGGGGCAGTTAGCGGTGCCGTGTACTCCAACAGTTCTCGCAGTTCGGCGAGAGCACGCGCGGTCACTACCGCCAGGGAATCGCGAAGCGGCCCACGGCCCGCCTCCTCACCGCGCACAGCGTGGATCAAGACGTTCGAAAGGCCGAGCGCGTCGACGATCTCCGACAGCAGAGCGGCGCGCTTCTTCAGCGGCTCAACCAGGTGGATCTGCGCGTCCGGTCGGACGATGGCGATCACGAGTCCGGGGAAGCCGCCGCCGCTTCCAACGTCCCCGATCGTCAATGAGGTGGACGATTGGGCAGCCACGATGCGAAGTAGTTCGAGCGACTCGGCGTACTGGCGGCGAATCGCGTCCTCCGGCGGGACAGCGGTCACCCGCACCCGCGGCGCTGCTTCCGCAATCAGCGCTGCGTGGCGTTGCAGCAAGGGCAGCCAGCGCGGTGCATCGGGCAACTGGGGAAACAACGCCGGGAGCTCGGCCCAGGAGAGCGTCACACTGCCCCCCGGCGCACGTTGCTGCAAACGATGGTAATCTGGAGGTTATGACGAACGAACCCACCACCCTTTCTGCCCAGAGCGTTTCGCTCGGGCAGGCGTTCTCAGACTACATTGACGCACTCAAGCCCGTTGACCGCGAGAAGCACGAAAACTACGTTCGGAAGTACATCGAGCACGTTGGCGCAGAGGTGCCACTCTCGTTTCTCTCGGGTGCACGCGTCGAATCCTACGCCGAGTTTCAGATTCGCTCTTCGGATCCAAAGTCTCAGGAACGCGTGGAATCGCTCAAGAACTGGTTCCAGTTCTTGAAAAAACGCGGCTATGTGCAGGTCAACTATGGCATCCACATTCGAGTCCGTCGCGCCGTTGGCCGATCCTCGGGTGGTTCCCAGATACGAATCGAGCAGACCCCGATCGAGATGACCGCCGAAGGGCTTGAAGGCCTCAAGCGGGAGATGGACGAAATCAGCTCCCAACGCGCCAGCCTTGTCGAGGCCATCGCCATCGCCCGCGAGGACAAGGACTTCCGAGAGAATGCCCCCTTAGACGCAGCCCGCGAAGCGCTCGCGTTCGCCGACCAGCGGCAGAAGCAGGTGGAAACCGCCTTGAAGCGCGCCGTTGTGGTGCAGCACGAAGCCGGAGACCTTTCGACGATCGGCTCCACGGTGACAGTGACCGAGCTGGGGAAGTCGGAAGCGCGGGAATTCAAGCTGGTCGGTCAGCGCGAGGCGAATGCCAGGGAGCAAAAGATCTCCGTCGATTCGCCTGTGGGCAAGGAATTGCTTGGCCGCCGCGCCGGTGAGGAAGTGGAAGTCACCGTTCCATCGGGCAAGATTCACTACCGGATCGACGCAATCCGCCAATCCTAACGCCGAGACCTACCGCCGCACTTCTGTTATGCCGTAGGTACTTCTAAGGGACAGAGAGTGCTGGCGAGCATCGGCGACATCGGGGGTGCTTTCCCTAACCCAGTAGGGGTTCCGCGTATAATCCGCTCGTATTGATCTCCCCATGCTTACCCTTGTTTGGGGTAGCTGTGGCTGAGGGCGACCCGTTGGTGTTGGCGAGCGCGGCGCTCCTTGACAGTCTAGCGAAGATGGCGAAGCGCATATTTCTTTTTGGGGTGCCTAACGCTAGCGGGCAGGATCGTGGCGGACCGGTCGGTTGGCGCCAACCACCTTGCGCGAGCCGAGCTCTGAGTTCTGGGAAGCGAGTTGTGGCATTTCTCCTACGAACTTCGGACAGCTAGAGGATGAGCGCCAGCCCCAAAACGTCGTGGGCCGCAGGCTCAACGTAACGGCGGGGCCGGTGGCTCCCAGCCTTCGTTTTCAACCACCGTTCTGTTTCTCCGTTCTCCCGCTGGCTTCCGGACATGGCCAAATTGCCAACCTGCAACCTGTTCAAGCGTGCGACCGTCTACTTGAGGTCCTAATATGTCGACATGTTCAAAACATGGACATCCTCGCATGAGGACGCGGCGACACTTGCCGAAATCTTGGAGGCGTACCTCAACGAGTACGCGGAAACGATCGTAAGTGTGGGTTATGCGGTGACGGCGGATCTGCACCACGTGATGCTGGTCTACCGGGCGCTCGAAGCCGCTCGGGACGAACGCATGGAGGCAGCGGTGACGATGGCTGAGGACATCGTGGAGCACGCCCAATCTTAGGTCCCTGACTGGCGGTGGGGGCTGTCGATGCCTGTCAGGAGCAGCGTGCACCGAGAGGGCGCCGCCCGACTTGGGAGACAGGGGCCATCGGCCTGCGGAAGCCCATTGCGTCGAATTGAGCACAGGCGGGGCGCGATACTTGAAGGCAAGCTTGTTTGCGGATGCGGCGATGAATCGGAACGCAGTGAGCGGGCTTGCTAACAAGATTCTCTTGGGCGAAGCGCAGTAGACTATGGTCGCGGAGGGCAGACTGAAAGTCGTTCTTATCCCGTTCAAAGTGGTCGCATGGATACTGAAGGCCGTTGCATGGCTGGTGGTGAGCTTGCCGGCAGCCGGGCTGTATGTCGTGACGCGTCGCAGGTCGCGTAAAGCAGACGAATCAGACGAAGGATAGGCTGCAACTCCGATTACGGAGTGGAGTCTCAAGTACCGGATTGACACATCACGAAATCCCCTAAGAGGCAGCCTGATCGATTATGTGTTGAGGCCCCATAGGACGTGGCGCGCACGTTCGGAGACGGCGTCGGTGCAGCCCATCTCCTCGGAGGTTACAGCTGGTCGTGTTGTCCTTTAGCCCTCGCACGCCGCCGTTCGTAGTTTTCGAACGCGCGTTGGACCATCGGCCGGCGCTTCCCTTCTGGCTTGAGGAGGGCATAGTCAGGGTCTGCCTCGCCTGTCGAGGAAAGCATGTGTAGCGCGTGGGCGCCGTAGATGTGACTGGTGAACCCCTGCGCTTCCTGAGCCTGGTTGATCGCAAGTTTGATCATCCGCAGTTGGAAAGGGTCATTCTCGGCCACGCGTTTCGCGTACTCTGTCACTTCTTCTTGAAGACGTGCGCGGGGTACCACCCAGCTGACGAAGTTGAGCGCCTCGGCTTCCGTTGCATCCACTAGCCGGCTCTCGAAGAGGATTGCCTTCGCCTTTCGCGGATGGAGGTCCCACGGCACCGAGAAGTATTGGAAGTTGGTCGGGAGGAAGAACGCATCATCCGCCGCGATGACTACGTCGCAGGCCGAGGCGATCATCCAGCCTGCGAAGATGCAGTAACCCTGGACGGCGGCGATGGTCGGCTTCGGCACATTCCTCCATCGCAACGTTGGGTCAATATTCAGGTCCCAAGAACGTGTGTACCGCCCGCGCAGGCCCTCGCCGATGGGACGCTCCTGCCGGTCGGCGAGTTCGTCGGGAGTGCCAAGGTCGTGGCCGCCTGAAAAGTGGTCGCCCTCGCCCTGGAGGATGATGACGCGAACCGCAGGATCGTGTGAAGCGCGGTCGAAGGCGTCATCGAGTTCTTCGATGAGGATGCGGCTCTGCGCGTTGCGGGCGCTCGGCCGGTTCAGGGTAAGCCGCGCGAGGCCATCTTCGAGCTCGTAGCGAATCTGCCGGTATTGGCTCAAGGTTGTACTCCTTCGCCCGCGGGCGGGCCCATACCGCTCACTCCCGCGGCCACCAGTCCTCCGTAGGTTTCGGGCCCGACGCCCAAGAACTCAGCAAGCACTTCGGCAGAATGTTCCCCGAGAAGCGGCGCCGGCCGGATCTGCGGATTGGCCAGCACAGAGTAGTACCACGGGATGCCAGGCTGATGCCAGGTCCCCGCTTCCACGTGCGTGAGCTTAACGATCGTTCCTCGTTCACGAAGGGCCGGGTCATCTGCCACCTCAAGGCCGTCATGCACGGGCGCGCCAACAACGCGTTCCGCCAGCAGCCGCCTGATGAGTTCGTCCCGGTTGAAGGATGTCGTTGCGGCCGCCATCGCCACGTCGAGTTCATCCTCGTTCGTCTTCCTGGCACTGTTGGTCGCGAACTGGACGCGCCTAAGCCCGGGCGGATGACCGAGCACCTGCTGTAGCGCGTGCCATTGTTCTTCGGTCTCGCAGGCGATAGCGATCCACTGTTCGATCCCGTCGCAGGGGTAAATCCCGTGCGGCGCATACGCGGGGTGACGATTGCCGGTGCGGGGCCGTTGGCGTCCTGTTCTGACGTATTCGAGCGCTGCGTCTCCGGCGAACACAAGGTTCGCTTCCTGCATCGAAAGGTCGATGTATTGCCCCTCGCCGGTGCGCTGGCGATGGAGAAGCGCCGTGACGATGGCCGCGCAACCGTTGAAGCCAGCCACGGCATCCGGGTACATTTGGCCTGAGTTCATCGGCGGGCCTTCCGGATAGCCGAGCAACGCCGTCATACCTGACGTCGGCTCGATGGTGCCGCCGATGCCGGGAACGTTGGACCACGGACCTGTGTGGCCGTAGGCCGAGAGGCTGCAGAGAATGATATCTGGCTTGATTGCGCACATCGCCTCGTAGTCGATCCCCAGGTTTCCGAGGACTCTCGGCGAGAAGTTCTCCGCAACAAAGTCCGCGGACGGCAGCAATTGCATGAATATCGCAGCCCCTTCGGGCTTCTGCAGATCGAGCGTGATGCATCGTTTGTTCAGGTTGACCGAGTTGTAGAGGAAGTTGCAGTTCCAGGAGTGTTCGGCCGTGGGCAAGTCCTTGAGCCGGCCGGTGATCGGCGAGTCGTAGCTCCCGCGCCAGGCGTCCGGGCGCTTGAGCACCTCAATCTGGATCACGTCTGCCCCCAGGAAGGCAAGCAGCTCTGTGCAATACGTCCCCGCCCACGCCTGGGTGAGGACGATGCCCCGCATCCCCGCTAGTGGCCCGCTCATTCGCCCCACCCCGCTTCAGGTAGGAGTTGTGCGGGAGCGTGGTCCCGCAGTCTCCACGGCGTCGCGGACATCCGAAACGGCGCTCCCGGAAACGTCCCCTCGGGTGTCTCCGTCCAGAATCCGCGTTCGGCCAGGTGCTCGTTGGAGCGCAGCTCCTCCATCGTCAGCACGGGCCCTGCCACCACCCGTCGCGCCGCCAGTTCGTCAAACAGTTCGGCCCTTGTCCACGTCGACATGGCGGCGCCAACGCGGTCGATGTACTCGTCCCTGTGCGCCGCGCGGTACCATGCCGATTCCCAACGCTGGTCTTCAGCCAGGTCATGCAGCCCCAGCACCGTCATCGCGTCTCGCCAGAAATGTGCCCGGCTGATGGTAAGCGAGAAGTAGCCATCAGCGACGGGCACCGGACCCGAGGTGATATCAACCGACTCTCGTCTCGGCACCGGCGTTCCGAGGTACTGGCCCCGCAGGATCGCCGGTGAGGCGGCGGAGACCATGACGTCCAATTCAGCAATGTCTATCTCCTGCCCGCGCTCTCCGTTGGCACCCCGGTGTATGAGCGCGGCGATGATGGCCGCATAGGCGGCCGTCCCGGTGCAGAGCCCAACCTGGTGGCCGGACGGCTTCAACGGGTACCGCGCGGCTTCCCCGTTCAGCGAGGCCCATCCTGAGAGCGCGGCGACGGTGAGTTCATTCGCCGGGTCTTCGGCCCGCGCCCCGGTCATCCCGTACGGCGTGATGTGGCACAGCACGAGCCTTGGGTCGTCGAAGTGTTCGTATTCAAGGCCGAGTGCTCTTAGTTGTGAGGGCCGGTAGCTGGAGACCACCACATCGGCCTTCGCCGCAAACGCCGAGAATCGTTCCCAGTCCCACGGCTCCCTCAGGTCGAGCGCGACGCTTCGTTTGTTCGCCAGGAACCAGCTTGCGGCGATGCTCTGGCCGGAATCATCGAATGGTGGCTCACCGCGCAGTGGGTGGCCCGCCGGCGGTTCAACGATGAGCACATCCGCGCCGAAATCCGCAAGCATGCGCGAACACCACGCCCCTGAAACTGACGTCGAAACGTCCAGTACTCGCACGCCGGAAAGCGCCTCTGTCACTGCGGCCTCACGCGAGTCCGGCCACGGCCGGGGTTCGGAATCCGGACGATACATGGGAAGCTCCGTCTGCCGGTACGCCTACCAGCCATCGATCGCGCTGCGCTTCTTGCCCTCGCGCGGTGGCGTTGGCCGTACGGACTTGAGCAGGCTGGTCACCCAGAAGCGCGAATCGGCGGGATCGATGGTGTCATCAACGCCGAAGTGGGACGCCTCGTTCAGGGCTTTTCCCCGTTCGTAGGCACGGGCAACCATATCCTCGTAAGTTTTCCGGCGTTCGGTGGGGTCCTCGATGGCGGCCAGTTCGTCCCGGTAGCCGAGCTTTACAGAACCTTCGAGCCCCATCCCTCCGAACTCGCCCGTTGGCCAGGCAACGGTGAAGTACGGGACTTTGTACGATCCTGCGGCCATGGCGATCGCTCCCAATCCGTAGGCCTTGCGCAGGATGATCGTCATCCGCGGCACCGTTACGTTCGCGCCGATCAGGAACATGCGGCTGGAGTGACGGACCAGCGCTGTCTTTTCGATATCCGGTCCCACCATGATCCCGGGCGTGTCGCAGAGGTAGAGGATGGGCACGTCGAAGGCATCGCAGATCTGCATGAATCGTGCCGCCTTGTCCGCGCCATCGGAGGTTATTGCGCCACCAAGGTGCATCGGGTCGTTGGCGATGATGCCGATCGGCCGACCCTCGACGCGGGCCAGGACGGTGATCATCGTCTGGCCAAAACTCTTGCGGATCTCCAGGACGGAACCACCGTCCACGATCGTCTCGATGACCGCGCGGATGTCGTAGACCCGCAGCCGGTTCTCTGGGATAGCGTGGCGGAGGGGGCGCTGGTCAGCGCATTCCCATTCAGCGAGAGGACCCTGGAAGTAGGAGAGGTATTGTCGGGCAAGCCGTACCGCGTCCGCCTCATCCGTGGCGACGATGTCAACGACGCCGTTCGGCACCTGGACCGACATGGGGCCGATCTCTTCCGGGCTGAAAATACCGAGGCCACCCCCTTCGATCATCGCTGGCCCGCCCATGCCAATGTTCGAGCCCTCCGTCGCGATAATGACGTCGCAGCAGCCGAGCAGCGAGGCGTTGCCCGCAAAGCACCTCCCAGTGGTGATGCCGACCATCGGCACGAGCGCACTAAGAGTCGCGAAGCGCGCGAAAGTGCGCTGGCCGCCGCCAAGATTGTCGGTGTCTCCCGGGCGGCCTCCCCCACCTTCGGCGAAGAGCACCAGCGGCATTCGCCCTTGCTCCGCGACATCGATCATGCGGTCCGTCTTGCGATGGTTCTGGCCACCCTGGGTTCCGGCAAAGACGGTGTAGTCATACGACATGACGAGGCAGCGGCTCTCAGGGTTCCCGAACACTTCGCCGTTGATGGATCCGATGCCGACAATCATCCCGTCCGCGGGGCTCTTTTCGATCAACTCTTCGACGGACCGCCGGGCCCGCTGGGCGGCGAGCACTAAGGGCCCGTACTCGACGAAGGTTCCCGGGTCGCAGATGTCCATGATGTTTGCCCGCGCCGTTCGATGGCCGGTCTTTTTGCGACGCGCCACGGCATCGGGCCTGGCCTCGTCGAGTGTTCGGCGGTGGCGTTCGGCGACCTCCGCCAGGTCTGGGCGAATGTAGTCTGGGTCGATGGTCGTTGCGCCCGGGGAGTCCCCCACACCGGCCTCTAGCTCTTCGATCATGATGAGCGCCTGGTCGCCGATGACTGTATCGCCTGGTTCGGCGTTGATCCTTCGAACGATGCCACTCACCGGGGCGCGGAGCACATGCTCCATTTTCATCGCGTTCAACACCGCCACCTCCTGCCCTTTGTGAACGGTATCTCCGACGCGAACTTCGAAGCTGACGACGGTTCCCTGCATTGGCGAAAGCACCGTCGCCGGGTCGACCGCGGCGGTCAAATCGCGCGCAGCGCCTGGCGAGGGGGCAACCGCCGACTTGCCGTAGGCCAGTACCGCCAGCGGATCCAAGGTATCGATCTGTGCGCCCGCGCGGTGGCCGCTCTGCGCGGGCCCGACTGGCTCATCGGCTGACGCCGCGAGTTCCCCAATGTGCTCATCGACGAACGTCGTGTACACGGCGTGGGAGCGGAATGCCTCGTGGTTCAGCAGGTTGCGGAGGAAGCCGATGTTTGTGGCGACGCCTTCCACCCGGAACTCGCCGAGGGCGCGGGCTGCACGAGCCACGGTTTCTTCGTACGAGCCGGGAGAGTGGACGATCACTTTGGCGAGCAACGAATCAAATGCACTGGTCGTGGCATACCCAGGGTAGGCAAAGGTGTCCACGCGGATGCCGGGACCGGTCGGCGGCTGGAAGACACTGAGTGTGCCGCTGGATGGGCGGACCGATCCGTCCGCAAGCATCTCCTCCATGTTCACGCGCAACTCGATGGCGCAACCTCGCGGCGGCGGCACGTCCCGCTGTTCGAGTCCTAACACCGAGAGGCTCTCGCCGCCAGCGATTCGAAGCTGAGTCCGGACAAGGTCCAGGCCGATAATTTCCTCGGTGAGTGTGTGCTCTACCTGCAGGCGCGCGTTTGCCTCTATGAATGCGTACTTTCCCGTTTCGGATTGCACCAGGAATTCGAACGTCCCCACGCCGGAATAGCGAATCTCGGAGGCCATCCGCACGGCGTCCGAAGTGAGCTGATCACGAAGCGCGACCGACAGGCCAGGCGATGGCGCAACCTCGACGACCTTCTGGTGGCGGCGCTGGACGGAACAGTCTCGCTCCCACAAGTGACTGACCGTCGAACCGTCCCCGACGATCTGCACCTCCATATGTCGCGCCCGGGGCAACCGCTGTTCCACGTAGACGGCGCTGTTACCGAACGCGCGCTGCGCCTCTGATTGGCAGCGGACGTAGGCGGATTCGAGTTCGGATTCATGGGCGACGATGCGCATGCCCCGTCCGCCGCCGCCCGCAACTGCCTTGATCAGCATTGAGGCGCCGTCCAGAGTTGCGAGGAATGCGCGAGCCTCATCCAGCGAGACGGCCCCGCCGCTTCCCTTGAGTACGGGCACACCGCAACGCTCGGCAAGTAACCGGGCCTGAGTCTTATCGCCGAGCGCTTTCATGGTCTGGAGGCGTGGGCCGACGAACGTAATGCCAGCATCGTCGCAAGCCTGGGCCAAATTGGCGTTCTCGCTCAAGAACCCCCAGCCGGGGTGGATCGCTTCACATCCGTGTTCTCGAGCCGCGTCGACAAGCTGGGCGATGTCCAGATAGGGCATGGCGCCGACCCCGCTAAGGGCGTGCGACTCGGACGCGAGGGAGACGTGCAGGCTCGTGGAGTCGTCTTCCGAGTAAACAGCGACGGTCTTAATCCCCATCTCCGTTGCCGTTCGAATGATGCGGACCGCGACTTCCCCCCGGTTAGCGATAAGCAGGCGGGTGATTGCCAATCAAGACTCCTTGCGGCCCGACGTACGCGGTTCCTCGAGCCTGTGGCTCGGAACGGGACCGTCCAGGTTCGCGTGAGGCTACCACAGTAGGGGAATGAGGGATCGGAACCGGGTCGGATCTAGGAAGGTCGTTGCCCGGAAATTCATCACCAGAACTGTCGAAACACTCGCTCGAATCTTCGGTTGGTCGCTGGCGAACATGGAGCGCAGCCAAGCTGACCGATTCCGAGAGCGTCTCGTAGCGGCAGGCCTTCCGCCGACGGGGTCTTCATCCTCCGTCACATCGCCGCCCAACTGCGGCGAGACGATGCTGACTAGGTCGAGTCCGGAAGAGCCAGTTCCTCGACCAATCGTGGTTGGCCGTGACCACGTTGTGTCT
>JBDUAL010000284.1:0-3643 GCA_040004685.1 Anaerolineaceae bacterium
CTTTTCGGCGCCGTAGTAGGTGAGCGTGAGGATGCTGCCGCCGTTCGGCATCAACGGGCGGGCCGCCCGCGCCAGCGCCACCAGCGAATAGACCGAGATATCGTGCGCCAACGCGAATCCGGCGCGGCTCGTATCGACGAAGCGGCCAGCAAGGTCCTCGCGGTTGGCGAAGGCGATGGCGTGGACGAGGATGTCGATCGTGCCGAACTCGGCCTGAGCCTTTGCGAAGACCTCCGCGATCTCCTCGTCCTTCGTCACATCGCACATCTCGATGAACGTCGCGCCCACGCTTTCAGCGAGCGGGCGGACGCGCTTTTCAAGCGTTGGTATCCCGTAAGAGAAGCCAAGCTTCGCACCCTCAGCGTGAAACGCCTTGGCGATCCCCCAGGCGATGGAGTGGTCATTGGCGACGCCGAAGATCAGAGCCGTTTTACCGGTTAGTGCACCCATGCGTGACAGCGTAGTGAGCAACGGGCAAAGAGGGAAACTGCATGGGCCCAGGGAATCCGGGCGGCGACAAGTCTTCAGCACCGAAAAGCCGCCGAGGACGGGTTGGCAGGGACGGGCCTTCGTCAAGTTAGGGTGCGCCCGCACCGCTCGCCACAGTGTGTTTCCGGCTCGCGTCTCGCCTGCAGGCGCTACTATTCGGGCGGAGGTTCAGATGGAGTTTCCTGTCTCGCTGCAAGACCTGCGCGATAACTTCGACGCGCTCGGATTCACGTTGTTGCTGGCCGCAGGTATCGCGGCTGCGGTGTTCGCCCTGGTGTTTGCCTGGCGCTGGTGGGCAAGCCACCCGAGGCTGCCTGACGCAGGACCGGCGACTCTTGAATTCGGGCCGGAACCGCCGGCGGTGGCGAATCTCCTGGTCAATCGCTGGAAGGTCACGCGCAGCGCGGTTGGGGCCACGTTGTTGGACCTCTGCGCGCGTCGCCACCTGGGGATGGATCAACTGGACGAAGACCACTTCGTGGTGCGCCTGCGAGACGCCGCCGGGGCGAAGGGCGGGGATCTCACACCTTACGAAAAGCAGGTCCTGGACCTTGTGCGCAACCGAGCGACCGGTGGCTCGTGCCCCGTGGAAGCTCTGCAGGTCGGCGATTCGGGTGACGGGGAGAGTTGGTGGAAGCGATTTGCCGATGCCGTGGTGAAGGACGCGCGCAAACGGGGGCTGGCGCGCAATCGCTGGACACAATTTGACTGGGCAATCCTCGGCGTCACCCTCGCGGCCCCACTCGGGCTGGTTGCCCTGTCACTCGGGCAGGCGGGGATCGGTTCGCACCAGTCGACGAACTCCGACAACAACATCGGCCGTGGCGACTGGTTGTTGTTCGCGGGCGGCGCCTGGTTCGCCGGGATGATTGCCATCGGCAGCCTGCGGGATCTGCGAGACACGCCAGCCGGCCAGGCCGCCTGCGCTCGATGGCTGGGCGTCCGAGATTACTTTCGCCACGGCCATGCGTTCGACCACGCCCCCGCGGGATCGGTCGTGGTTTGGGAGCGAAACCTCTCCTACGGCGCGGCTATCGGTGTGGCGCACGAAGCGGTACGCGCGCTGCCGTTCGAATCGGGCTCGCCGAACTCTGCGTGGAGCCGGTACGGCGGAGACTGGCACGAAGTCAGGATTCGCTACCCGGAGAAGTTCGGGTCGTGTCAGCGGCCGGTGAAGGTGCTCTTTAGCGGCGTGGTGCGCGCGGCGTTCTTTGGTGGGCTCGCGTTCATCGTCCTCCCCGCGCTCTTCCGGCCGCTGCTCGATGTCCTTGATACCGTCCGGGACGATGCCTCCCTGAGCGACCGGTCTCGGCTGATCATCGCTGTCGTGGCGGGCGGAGTGCTGACGATCGGAGGGGGATTCCTCACGTTGCGCTTCCTCGGCGGCGTGATCCGCATCTGGCGGGCGACGGGCGACCTCCTGCGCAAGAGCGTGGTCACTGAAGGTGAGGTGGTGAAGGTCCTCTACGGGCGCGTCGCGGTGTTTGATGGCAAGGACGAAGACATCGTCGCCTGGCTGCCGGCGAACGTGAGCCAACAGTTTCAACGCGGGATGAAGCTGCGGGTGGAGCTAACGCCCCACTTGAATTGGCCGAAACGCGTGGAGATGCTGGACGGCAGCGCGGTGCCGACGGCTTCTGTGGCATCGGTCAGCAGTTCGGACGATCGCACGTTGCCTGGTTTCGTTGTCACCCTCGCGCCGCTCGAGTCCGTTGTCCGCGAAGCGACCGGGCTGCCGCTCCAACCCACCGGCGGAACGAATGTCCCGGCGCGCGGAATGCAGGCATTTGGCGACGCCGCGGGGAATAGTGTCATGGTCAATGGCCTGCACGTTCCGGCGGGGGTCGGGGGCGCCCTCATGGCGGCCGTCATCCAACGGGGCTTCCCCAGGGAGAACCAGCTGCCTGGGCTGGGCCAATCGGCCTGGTACAAGGATGGTTCGCTACTCGTAAAACAGGGGGATCAGATGCTGGTTGTGCGGGTGGAGCTCAAGGATCAATCGGCGGATGCCGAACTCGCAGCCGCGCGGAGGATCGCCGTTTCTGCGCTGGCGAGCGTGCCTGACGCCGCCACTTCTCCCGACGCCGGACCCTGACCTATGCGGTCACATCAGCGAGGGGTGCTACGGCGAAGCCAGTACCGCGCGCGTCAGCAAGCGGTGGGCTGTCCGGCCAACGTCCGGTCTCCGCTAAAACGCCTGCGATCATCCCGCACTCCGACATTTCGCCGCCCCAAACGAAAACCCCTCGCGGCCAGGCGAGGGGTTTTCAGGAGGAGAACCGGGCTTGGTCTGGCGTCAGCTACAGCTATCGCTGTTCGCATCGAGCAGTGTGACGCTCTGGGCGGGCTGCCCGAGCTTCATGATCAGGACGACGCCGGCGAATCGCGGGATGGTGGTGATGCCGCCCGCAGCCGCCTGGTTGACGTACGCCGGGACGGACGGGTTGAAGTAGTGCTGCCACTCCTGGTGGGGGCCGTCCCAGATGTAGATCGCTTCCCAAGTGCCCGCCACGAGACACTTGGTGAACTGCGCCGGCGAAACATCCCCGAGCGCGCCGACGAAATTGACGTTGCATCCGGGTGCGCCGCCCGCGCAGACGCCCGTTACCGTCGAAGAGTGCTTCGCCACGGCAATGCCGAGCGAGCCGCCGAGAATGGCTGCGAACGCCAAAGTGCTCGCAAGCACGAGGCCGAACGATTTTCGTGTGATCCAGCTCATCAAACTACCTCCCGCGCTATGTGATGCGCGTACCGGGCTGTGACGCCCTCACTGACCACTCTATCAATAGCCTTATGTACGCGCACCAACGAATACGGCGCGGATGGCCCTAATGATGCCTTCCTTCGTAAAACGTTCGTAAAACATCTCAAATGGGGTTAGCGGGAGGCTCCTAACGCGGCCGGCGCTTCCGACGATTCAACCACGTAGCGGCGAAGGAATAAGTCCATGACCTGCACCGTTTGCCGTCCAAACACCGGCGAAGCGTCGAAGGCGTGCGGCTGGTCGGCGTAGATATGCAGTTCCGCAGACACCCCAGCCTTACGGAGCGCCCGGTAGATGGAGAGGCTGGCCTCTTCCGGCACGAGTTCATCCTTGTTGCCATGGATAAGGAGCGTAGGCGGAAAGCTCGCCTTCACATGGGTGATCGGGCTC
>JBDUAL010000285.1:0-3639 GCA_040004685.1 Anaerolineaceae bacterium
GCTGCTGCTGCTCCTCGAGCGAGAGCGATTGAGGCTCGCCAGCCTCCGCTGATTCAGTTTCCATAAACGGCCGTTGCATTTTCGCTGCTCCCCCGAACAAGCACCCTGACCGTAACCGGTCTGTCATGGTTGTCGATCTGGTCTGCTGATTGTTCAGGGTCGGGGGGTGACAGAACAACTCCATCGGCGTGACTGGTGAGTGATGGTTCGGTAGCGAACTGGCGTGCGCACGTGTCTGAACGGGTTCCGATCCGCGTTGGTCACGCTACAGAAATCCAGGTGATGGCGACTCAAAGAGTCGTTGCACTGCATAACTGATATAGTGCGAAGTTGATCCAACACCCTCCCACTTCTGTCCGGGCCGTTAATTTGCTCGCATGTGTAAGGTTGAAATAAGAGTTGAAGGGCAGCGCGCTTCGTGGACCAGGTAGTCGTCACTTCCAGCAGCGGCCTCGTTTCGTTGCTAAGCCGTGGTGCGGATGGAGCTTGGCTTGCGAAGTCCTTGCGCCTCGCAGCTGCCTGGCCCTCGTGGCGCCCGGGACACCCGCAGATCGCCGTCTCGGTGTCCTACGTTGGCGGAGGAACCGCGGTGGAACTGGTCGAACTCGGGACGGACGGCGCTTCGGCGACGGGCACTGCCGGAACGTTCGCCGCGTCCGTCGAATCCACCGCAATCGCGCCCCGCGTACCTCACTACGTTCTGTGGTCCCCTGACGGTTCTCTGCTATCGGTCGTTAGCCGCGCGGGGGAGACGTTGGAGCTCGGTTTCTTCGGTTCGGACGGACGAGACTTTGGTGTGCCAGTGAACGGCGCACCGATCTTCAGCACCTGGATGGCGGACTCGCATTTCCTCGTTGCCCACGCCGGGCCGCGCGTCACTCTAATCGAGGCCACTTCTGGTCAGGTAGTTCGGTCGATCAGCGATGCGGCGGTCGGCTTCCGTGCTCCTGGAGTTTCGGCGAGCGGGCGAGTTGTCTACGCCGAACCGCGCTTGGGCGGCCTACGTGTTATGCAAACTACGGCCAGTGAGTTCGACGGCACAGAGTTGGCCCAATTCGGGAGCGGCGGCGTGCTCGCTTTTCGGCCGGAGAGCGAAGATCTGACGGTTGGGGTTGCTTCAAGCGCGGAAGCTGGGGCGCTGTCCGGCCTCTGGCTGATTTCGACGAACGGGGACAGGCGCCGAGTCTCGGGTGGGCCGTTTGTCGCCTATGCCTGGTCTCCAAAAGGGGACAGGGTCGCGCTGGTGGTGCCGTCTCAATCAGGAGACGGCCGCCATTATGTCCAGATCATAGACGAAACGGGGGAGGTGCTCTGCGTCTCCGAGGCGATTGTGCCCTCGCAGGAGTTTCGATTGTGGCTTGCCTTCTTTGACCAATACGCTCAATCTCACTCGCTCTGGGACGCCGCAGGCCGAACGCTCCTGCTCTCCGGTCGACGGGTAGATGATTCGGTCCATTCCGGCTTTGGGGATCCGGTTGGAGACAAAGTCTATGCGTGGCTTGCGGAAAGAAATCAGCCGCTCGAGATGGTCGCCCCCGGCGTTAGCGGGTTTTTCAGTAAACAGGAACTGCCCTGAGATAGGGGTACGGGGTAAATAAGCGGTAATACGTACAATTGCTGGCCGGATCGGGCCGCATGTACACTCCAAGCTATCCCCCAGTTCCTCTGGGACGAGGTATTCTGCTTCCATGGAGATCTCCCGCGAACAGCCGCAGCCCGGTGTGGGCGAGCGGTCGGCCCGATGGGCTGTCCTCGTCTTTCTCATGCTGGCCGTGGTAACTCTCGCTTTCGGTTTGGGCTACCTTGTTAAGGACCTTAAAGGCGATTCGACCAAGTCGGCCATCGTTACTGCGAACAGCGGCACGCCTGCTAACGGCGACGCCGTGGGCGCGGCAATCATCGACGAGATTGTGCAGATCCTGAAATCGCAGTACGTCGACAAGGACGCCCTGGACGCGCAAGCGCTTCGCAAGGCGGCGATCAGCGGAGTCATCGCTTCACTGAATGACACGCACACCGAGTACCTCACCCAGGCGGATATCAAGGCGGGGGCGCTTAACCTCGACTCAAGTTACGACGGCATCGGAGCAAGCGTTTCCGATGCGAGCGGGCCGGTACAAATCGTCGCGCCCTTTCGAGATTCACCAGCAGAGAACGGTGGAATACGCGCTGGCGATACGATCACAAAGGTGGACGGGGAACGAACCGACGGATGGACGAAGGAGCAGGCAGTCCAGAAGATCCGCGGCGCCAAGGGCACCAAAGTCGTACTCGAAGTCAAACACACCGATGGCAAGGTGGAGACGCTGACCATTACGCGCGGCGAGATCCCGCTGGAGAGCGTTTTTTCTGAGCCAAATCTTGCCCTGATCCCCGGCGAGAGCGGCAAAAACCTGGTCGATCGCAATGGGGCGCCGCTCACGGATATCGCCTACATCAACATCGCCCAATTCCACGACCGAACGGTCGCGGAATTGAAGGTCAAGCTAAAGGACGTCGAGTCCAAGTACAAGGGTCTCGTCCTCGACCTCCGCGGCAATCCTGGCGGGCTGTTGAGTGCGACCGTCGAGGTTGCCGACGAGTTCCTCAATAGCGGAACTATCCTTTCTGAGCTCGACGCCGGCGGAAAGACCCAGAGCTGGACAGCCAAGTCAGGCGGCATGGCAACGAAGATTCCGATCGTCATCCTTCTTGACAAGGGCAGTGCGAGCGGTTCGGAAGTGCTGGCTGGCGCCCTGCACGACAACGGACGGGCGACGGTGGTCGGCACGAGAAGTTTCGGCAAGGGGACGGTCAATCAGCTTCAGAAACTGACAAAGTGCGGCGACCCGGTGGGATGCGGCGCTCTTTATCTGTCGGTCGGCCGCTGGCTTTCGCCAAAGGGTGAACAGATCGAAGGGGTGGGCATCAAACCAGACGTCGACCTGCCGATGACCCGCGACGATTATATCGATCACGGCGACATCCAGTTCTTCAAGGCAGTCGATATCCTCCACGGGAAGTAACGGCCGCCGTACACTAGATCTAACGATGGACGGCCTCGACCGCGCTGCGCGGTACGGGGCCGTTCCTCTCTGAGAGAAGTATGAGCGATTCGATCATCGCCCAGAACCGCAAAGCGCGGCACGACTACGAATTCATCGCCAGGTTCGAGGCGGGCATCGTGCTCACCGGGCCGGAGATCAAGTCGGTGCGGGAGCACAATGTGCAACTGGTCGGGTCGTACGCTCGAATCAAGAACCGTGAGGTGTGGCTGCAGGACGCGCACATCGCGCCATACCTGAACGCCGGCTACTCGCCCCACAACGCGGTGCGAGACCGCAAGCTCCTGCTCCATAAGAAGGAGATCTGGCGGATCAACGAGATGCTTGGAGAGAAGGGCCTGACGCTCGTCCCGCTCTCGATGTACCTGGTGCGGGGCAAGGCGAAAGTGGAGCTGGGGGTTGGTCGTGGGCTCAAGCGTTATGACAAACGCCAGAAATTGAAGGAACGCGACCAGAAGATGGATATGGCGCAGGCCCTGCGTCGCAACGTGTAGCTTGGTGTGGCTTCGAACCGGGGAACGCATGTGCTATGATCGGAGTATCTGGGGACGAAAGGATTCGACAGGAAGCTAGGTAGCCGGATAGCAGGCCGAGG
>JBDUAL010000286.1:0-3635 GCA_040004685.1 Anaerolineaceae bacterium
GCCGTCACATGACGCTCATCCTGGCCGCAGACAAGAAGAAGATCGCAGCGAAGGCCCGAGCACTTGCCGTCGCCGCAGCTGCCGCTGGAGCACCCGCTCCGGTGGAAGAGGAAGAAGAAGACGAAGCCGTTCTTGCCGCTGCCGCCGCAGCACCGATAGTCGATCAGGATGACGACGACGATGAGGCAGATGATGCTGAAGACGCCGAGGAAGCGGAAGAAGCAGCTGTCACGATAACAGGAGACTAACGTGCCGAAATTGAAGACCCACAAAGGCGCCGCATCACGCTTTCGCGTAACCGCTGGCGGCAAGATCATGCGTATGCAAGGTAGCCGGAACAACTTTCGCCGCAAGAAGCGAAAGCCTGTCACGGTTCTTTTTGGGCGAACCGTTGAGGTGTCCCCTACGCATGCGCCAATCGTGAGACGCCTACTGGCCGGCCAGGACTAGGCAAACTACTAAGGAGCAGATGTCATGAGCCGAGTAAAGCGTGGCGTCACGGCGCACCGCCGTCATAAGAAGATCCTGGGCCTCACCAAAGGGCACCATGGCCAGCGCCATCGCCTGATTAAGCGGGCGAACGAAAGCATGTTGCATGCGCTTCGATACAACTACGTGGACCGCAAGGATCGCAAGAGCGATTTCCGCGAGCTCTGGATCATGCGCATCAACGCGGCCGCAAGACTCCACGGCCTGACGTACAGCCGTTTGATCCACGGCCTTAAACTGGCGGGCATCGAACTGGATCGCAAACAGCTCGCGGATCTCGCCGTCACCCGGCCAGATGCATTCGCAATGATCGTTGGGCAAGCGAAGGCAGCCGTCGCCTGACGCGGGTTGGCTTACAGCGGTTTATGAACGGCGCTCTCTTCGGAGCGCCGTTTCTGTTGGGCGGCTCACTGTCGGGTGGCCGAGATGAGTTCGCGGCAGGGCGTAGACTGGAATCATGCCTTCTGACGACAAACTCACAAGAACCGAACACGATTCCCTTGGCGACTACGAGGTACCGGCCGGCGCGTACTTCGGAATAGATACAGCGCGTGCGGCGGCTAACTTTCCTATCAGCGACCGCAGATTGCAGCGAGCGTTCATTCGGGCGTTGGGGATGATTAAGGAGGGAGCCGCTAAAGCGAACCGCGACCTCGAACTCTTGGACGCCGAAAAGGCCGAGGCAATCATTGACGCGGCGGGTGAGGTGGCGAACGGGCGTTGGGATAGTGAGTTCGTCGTCGATGTTTACCAGACCGGCTCTGGGACTTCGACGAATATGAACGCCAACGAGGTGATCGCCAATCGAGCGAACGAGATCCTTGGTCAAGGATCAAAAGGATCGTATCGACCAGTTCACCCCAACGACCACGTAAACCGCGGCCAGTCCTCAAATGATGTCATCCCTACCGCGATTCATGTTGCGGCGATTGTGGAAATGCGATTGCGGCTGCTGCCAGCGCTCTACACGCTGGAATCGTCGTTGCTGGCGAAAGCCCTCGAGTTTCAAGACGTCGTCAAGACTGGACGGACACACCTGATGGACGCCACGCCGATCAGGCTGGGTCAGGAGTTCCGGGGGTATGCTGGCCAGGCAGAGCGGGCGCGGCGGCGCGTGACCGCGGCAAGCGAGGTACTGCGAGAAGTGGCTCTGGGCGGGACGGCCGTGGGCACCGGCGTGAACACGCACCAGGAGTTCGCCGGTCGAACCCTGGCGTACGTGCGGGAAGCGCTCAAAGTGCAGGTCGTCGAAACGTCGAACCACTTCCAGGCTCAGTCGACGATCGATGCAGTTGTCGAGGCGAGTGGGCATCTGCGCACCGTTGCGATTTCGCTGGTGAAGATAGCGAATGACATCCGCCTGATGGGAAGCGGGCCCCGCGCGGGACTCTACGAACTCGCGTTACCGGCGCTGCAGCCTGGTAGTTCGATCATGCCCGGGAAGGTGAACCCAGTGATTCCGGAGAGTGTGATCATGGTCGCCGCCCAGGTTGTCGGGAACGACGCTGCAATCGCGATGTCCGGACAGTGGGGTTTCTTCGAGCTGAACACGATGATGCCGGTGGCGGGCTACAACTTGTTGAACTCGATCGAACTCCTGGCGAGCGCCGCCCGCGCGCTGGCGGAGAAGTGCGTGGACGGGCTAGCGGCAACGGAAAATGGCCCGAAGATGGTAGAGCGCGGTCTGAGCATCGCTACGCCGCTGGCGAACATCATCGGCTACGACAGGACGGCCGAACTGGCGAACGAAGCGTTCCGTTCGGGCCGCACCATCCGCGAGGTTGTGCTCGAGCAAACGGATCTGAGCGCCGAGGCCCTCGCCACGATCCTCGATGCCGCGCGGATGACTGGGGATGTCCGTACCCAGGGTTAAGTCATCAAAGCGCGACCGGGGAAGACGCAAGCCGGCGATCCAGAGGCGAATTGGACTCGGTGGGCCGTTTCGGCCCTTGATTTTGTTCGCAATCAGCCGACCCTAAGAGTTAGGTGGATGTTGCTCCGCCGACGGGGGAAGGTCGTTGTATGGGCTGCGGGCGGAGCGTTCGCCGCCTTGACCCACGCCATCTCCGTTCCGTCGTCGAGCGGATTCCCCGTTTGAGATGAGACTGGATGGCCACTATGACCCGCACCTTTCCCGATCGTTGGTTAAAAATCCCTGGTCCTTACCTGCTGCGAATTGTGCTCGGTTGGGTGTGCATTCTTCTGCTCGCGATGGGTTTCGCAACGGCCGCCACAGCACAGACCGCGGGGAAGGTCACCGTCGGGGGAGTAACAACTGACGAGACGACCCTTTCCGCCTTGGTAATCGTTTCGGATGGTTCGGGCCGTCCCGTTGCCGGGTTGAGCGCTGGGTCGTTCACCGTCCAGGTCGATGGTCAACCAGTTCTAGGCGCGGCGGTTGATGCGAATGCCGACGCTGCGTTGCCACTGGGGTTGGTGTTGGTGATGGACATCAGCAACACCATGAGCACCACGTCCATCGCTGGTGCGAAGGAGGCGTTCACCCAAATCATTCGATCGTTGCGGCCAGCGGACGAAGCGACCCTGATCACGATCTCGACCACCATCACGCAGGTCGTGAAGCCGACGAGTGACCAGGCGGCGCTGATCGCCGGTGTGAACGGCGTCACTCCCGGAGGGCGGACGGCGCTTTACGCGGCGGTGGTCCAATCAGTTGGCTACGCGAAGGCTGCCCCTCAGACACAGAAAGTCGTCGTACTCGTAACGGAGGGCGGAGGCCGAGTGGGTGAGGAGTTCGGCGGCGCCTCGGGCAGTATTAGCCGGACCATGGCGCTTGACGCGGCCTCTAGCGGGGTTGCGCCGCTCTATGTGGTGGGGATCGGCAAGGAAGCTGATGTCACGTTCCTTACCGCTTTGGCCACGAACTCGGGTGGGCAGTATATTTCGGCTTCGAGCGGGTCCGAAGTGTCGCAGCTCTATGCGCGGCTGTCCGATCGGCTACACCGTCAGTACAATTTGAGCGTTTCCCTGCCCGAGGGCTTGGCCGCGGGATCGCACACTGTCTCCGTAACGACAAACGGGGCAAGCGGCCAGGCGAGTTTCACCACCGCCAAAGCCGTCCCGGCGGCTGCGGTGGCGCCGTCTCCGTCTTTCGCCGGGATTGCAACAGAACTCACCGTTCGGTC
>JBDUAL010000287.1:0-3634 GCA_040004685.1 Anaerolineaceae bacterium
TTTTGCTGGACGATGCTCGTGACGTCCATCCTCTCGCTCTTGGCCACCCCGGTGCTAGCTTCCGCCCTCACCATGATCTTCATCGACCGCAACTTCGGGGGCAACTTCTTCGATCCCAACGGCGGTGGTAACGCAGTCCTCTGGCAGAACGTGTTCTGGTTCTACTCCCACCCCGCTGTGTACATCATGATTCTCCCGGGTATGGGCATCATATCCGAGATTCTGCCGGTGTTTTCGCGCAAGCCGCTCTTCGGGTACAAGGCGTTCATCTTCGCAACGATGGGCATCGGCGGACTGGGCTTCAGCGTCTGGGCCCACCACATGTTCACCACCGGGGCCGTCCTTAAGCCCTGGTTCGGCTTCATGACCGGGCTCATCGGCGTGCCGACTGGCGTCAAAATGTTCAACTGGCTGGGTACCCTGTGGCGTGGACAGATCACCTTCGAAGCGCCGATGCTCTTCGCCCTCGGCTTCGTGAGCATGTTCCTTATTGGGGGCATCAATGGCGCGTTCGCTGCGGCGGTACCGGTGGATTTTGCGATTCATGACACCTATTTCGTGGTGGCGCACATCCACTACGTGCTGTTCGGCGGCTCGGTCTTTGCGGTCTTCGGCGGACTCTACTACTGGTTCCCGAAAATCTGGGGCCGAAAGCTGAACGGGCGCCTGGGCCAGATCCATTTCGCGCTGATGTTCATCGGCTTCAACCTCACGTTCTTTCCGATGCACCTGCTCGGCCTGGATGGCATGCCTCGCCGCATCGCCACCTACAACGACTTCAACAACTGGCAGTTTTTGAACATGCTTTCCACCGCCGGCGCATTCCTCATCGGCGTTTCAATGTTTCCGTTCATCGCCGCGGTGGTAATGGCCTTCTTGCGGCCCAAGGACCAGCCAAACGACCCGTGGGAGGCCAACACCCTGGAGTGGGCCACAACCTCACCGCCGCCGGTTCACAACTTCGATGAGATCCCGGAGATCCACTCCGAGCGGCCGCTCTTCGACCTTCGCAATGGGACGCACTCCAGCCACTAGGCCGGAAGCTACCCACCAGACTTCGCAATTGAGAAGGGACAACGCATGGCGGCGCACGGAGCAACAGTTACGCAACGCAAGGAGCCTCTGAGCAACGGAATGCTCGGGTTTATCCTCTTCATCGCTTCAGAAGTGATGTTCTTTGGCGGGCTCTTCGCGGCTTACTTCATTGCTCGCGCTGATTCGCCCCAATGGCCGCCAACGGACGTCCTCGAGCAGATGAAAGTCGCCGGCACCGCCGCGCAAAGCGTCGAACTCAAACTCGAAGTCGCACTTCCGCTGATCGCCACATGCATCCTCGTGCTCAGTTCGTTCACCGTGCAGTGGGCAGTCATGCAGATTCAGAAAGGGAACCGTACTGGCCTCATTTGGGGTCTATTCGTCAGCATCGCTCTCGGCCTCACATTCCTCACGATGCAGATGTACGACTACTCTCAACTTCCCTTTAGTTCGGGCGACACCGTCTGGGCGACAGCGTTCTACACACTCACCGGCTTCCACGGGGCGCATGTGGCCGGCGGCGCAATCTTCATGTCCGTCTGCCTCGTCCGAGCGATGGGCGGCCAGTTCTCAGCCGAGCACCACGAAGCCGTTGAGGCAGCATCGTTCTACTGGCACTTTGTAGACGTCGTCTGGATTGCCCTCTTCACCACGCTCTACATCGTCGGCTAACCAGCCGAACCATCAGGAGACCGGAATGGACGAACACAGTAGCGACCATGGCGACCACGAAGACCATGGTATCCACCTCCCAGACCCGAGCTTTTGGCCATTCGTCGCGGGAATAGCGTCTTTCGCCGTCGCCCTCGCGCTTGTCTGGTGGGCCCGCGACAGGAGCAACCAGATCGCCGGTCCGTTACTCGGGGCATCTGGCCTCCTCACCCTGATTAGCGCATTTGGATGGGCCTACGAAGACGGCCGGATGAAGAAAAAGGCGGAAGAAGGCAGCCTCATTAAGGCTCGGGAAGCACGTTTCACTCAAGTCGTCACTTTTGCCGTCGCCGAGGGACGCCTCGCCGCTTCTCGAGCGGCAGGGGGGATCCTCGCGGCACTCGACTCATCCGATGGCGCTCTCCGGGACCTCGCCGGGTTCCAAGACCTCCGGATCATCGCCTCGCCCGCCGAAACGGGGCCGTCACAGGTGCTCGTCGAGACCACATGGTCGAACCGCGAGGGTCTCGCCAGCTACGAAGAGACCCGTCGCACTCTCCTCGACTCAGTCGCGGCCCATCCGGACGATGTGGTTCCTGGTTCCGTCCAGGTCTTTGACATGGAAGTCGTGCGTGATACAAAGGAGATGGCCTTCCGCTTCGGCATGGGCCCTGCGGTCGCAATCTTCGGCTCGCTGGTGGTCTTCGGCCTGATGGTCGGCGCCGGCCTCACTATCTTTGCGCACGACGGCAAGGCTGCCGCGTCTCTCGAACCTGGCACTGGGCCGGCGCCGGTCGCCGGAAACGTGGTCACGGCCACGGACAACAAGTTAGACAAAGCCACGCTGGAGGCGCCGCCAAACAGCAGCGTTACTTTCGAGTTCAAGAATGCCGGAAAGGTGAAGCACAACCTTCACTTCCTCGACAAAGCGGGTGGCGCCACCCTCGCTCCCGGCGGTGAAGGCAAAATCATCGACGGCGGGCAGAGCGAACCGATCAATTTCAAGACGCCCGCCGCGGGTTCGTACTACTTCCAGTGCGACCTTCATCCCGACCAGATGAAGGGGACATTCACTGTCAAGGACGGAGCATCAGCCCCGGGCGGCGCTGGAGGGGGCCAGACTGCGAGTGGCGGGACAGGCTCGCCACCTGGCGGAAGCGGGGCGGATGTGGTCGCAACCGACGATAAGTTCAACAAGACGAGTCTTGATGTTGCGGCCAACTCCTCCATTAGTGTTTCATTCAAAAACAACGGCGCGTCCGCTCACAACCTGCACTTCCTCGATAAGAAGGACGGCAACTCGCTGGCACCCGGCGCCGAAGGGAAGATCATCAACGGCGGCCAATCGGAGACGATAACGTTCACGCCCCCGGCCGCCGGCAAGTACTACTTCCAGTGCGACGTGCACCCGGACCGGATGTTTGGGAGCCTCAACGTCACGTAGTGACTGCAAACCTCGGCCACAGAAGAAGAGCCCGGCAACGTTTGCCGGGTTCTTTGTTACCCGGCGCGAGGGAGAGAAATCAGCATCACCTTAGTCGAACGCGCCATCCGCGAGCAGCTCCACAAACTCCTCTTCGCCAAGGCCGATGAGGTCGCGGTAGACGTACTCGTTGTCCTCGCCGAGTAGCGGCGCAGCCTTGCGCAGCACGCCAGGCGTTTCCGAAAGCCGGAAGGCGGGGCCATCGTAAGTGCGCAGGCCCATCGTGGGATGCTCCAGCTGCCAATAGTGGCCACGATGCGCCAGTTGGGGGTCGGCGCGCATCTCTTCTGGAGACTTCACCGCACCACAGGGCACGCCGAATCGCTGGAAGTGCGCGACGACCTCGTCGGTCGTGAACCGCCAGTCCGCGGGGACGTCCGGCGCGTCATCGGCCACTACTTCGGGCCGCGCCGGATCGAGTGTGACGGCGTCTAGCCAAGCCTGTATGTGGCGGTCGATCTCCTT
>JBDUAL010000288.1:0-3621 GCA_040004685.1 Anaerolineaceae bacterium
CCTTCTACCCCAATCCATCGCACAAACAACTGCGTTCCTTTGGGCTCGCCCTCCGCCAGATACGCTACGCGAGCGCCGTCGGGCGACCACCGCGGGCTCGAGCCCTTCGTCAGGAATCTGTTGCGGGACCCGTCTGCGTCAATGATCCAGAGTGCTGTCTCCCACTTGTCCTCCATCTGGTTCACTGAGCGTCTCGTGTAAATGATTTGCCGGGCGTCGGGTGAGATTTGCGGATCCGATATCCGCTCCAGGTCGAGTGAATGCGCTGTTGTGAAAAGCGACGGGGACTGGGTTTCCTGCGCAGTGACGATTGCCGGAGCGAGCAGAAATGCCATCGCTAACGCGACGAGCGCGGACAAATGGGAAGGTCTCAAGGGAAAAACCTCTTGGAAGGGCGGCGAAAGTACCTGGCCGAAGTTACAGCCGGGAGGCAGAGTTGTCGAAGTGTTGTGCCTCCCACTGTGCGACGCCGAGTGCTTTCGCTGCGTCGCTCACACGGGCCAAACCGTCTTGGTGTCCGTTGTGGTGTCCATTGGCCGGTCAGAAATCAGAACATCGAACAGTTTGAATGTTGGCGAATCGTGCGAACTGTCTATGAAATCGTGATATCGTGTCGTGATTGGAAGTGCCAGTCGAATGCAAACAAGGCCCGCTGGTAAATACCCGCCAATAGCGGTTCAGACGCCTCGCCGAGCTTCACTGCCCGGCGGGGCGTTTTGTAATGTTCTGTCTGGTCCCTGGAACGGCCTGAAACTTTCGAACCAAATGCGCGCGTAGGTTGTCACATGTCCGTTAAAGCGGATATAGGATACCCGTTCACGAGAAGCGCACATGATCGCCATAGCAAATCTCCTTGCACTCGCGCTGAGTCTGCAGCTAGCGCAGAACGGTCAAAGCAAGGACCCTCCCATTTTCCATGCTTCGCGATCCGTACCGAGTCCAACGGATTCCGGTGCGGTCGCGATTCGTGCGTCAACTCCGCCGGTGATTGACGGGAAGGACGACGATCAGGTCTGGCGAGAGGCACCGCCAATCACGGCATTCACTCAGTGGCAGCCGACAGAAGGTAAGAAGCCTCGGTTCCAAACGGAAGCGAAGGTGGCTTACGATGCGGGCAATCTCTATGTCTTCGTCCGCGCCTTCGACCCGCACCCCGACAGCATCATCAAGCTCCTCGAGCGGCGCGACACATTCACGCCGTCCGACATGATCTGGCTGTTCGTCGACTCGTACCACGATCGACGCACCGGCTACGAGTTCGGCGTGAACGCCGCTGGAGTCAAGCTCGACCAGGCAGTTTTTAATGGGGGCAATGAAGACGGGGCATGGGATGCGGTGTGGGATGTCGCTACCCGAATCGATTCTCTCGGTTGGACCGCGGAGTTTCGCATCCCGCTGTCGCAAATGCGCTACACCGCCGATCGATCGCACATTTTCGGATTTACCATCGACCGGGATATCTACAGGTATTCGGAACGGGTAAGCTGGCCTGTGTTCAGCCAGGCAAAGCCGGACATGGTGTCCCAGCTGGGATCGCTTGGGGGTCTCGTGGATCTCGAGGCGCCGCGCCGCCTGGAGGCGATGCCGTACGTGGTGAGCAAGAGCGCGTCGTCGATCAGCGGCAACAGATATACACAGCGCGCCAACATTACCGTCGGCGGTGACCTCAAGTATCGCGTCGCTCCGAACATCACGCTCGACGCCACCGTCAACCCGGACTTCGGCCAGGTCGAATCTGATCCTGCAGTGCTCAACCTCGGCGCATATGAGTCGTTCTTCGACGAGCGCAGGCCGTTCTTTGTCGCGGGACGGGGCCTTTTCCGGTTCGACGTGAACTGCAGCAACGTCAACTGTAACGGCGAAGGGCTCTACTACAGCCGGCGTATCGGCCGCACACCGCAGTTGGCGGGCATTTACGGCGACACGGTGCCGGTCCAGCCGACAACAATCATCGGAGCCAGCAAGCTCGTTGGGCGCTTCCCGAGCGGATTGAACTTCGGCGTTCTGGATGCGATGACGCAACGCTCGTCCGGGCCAGACGGAAAGACATTCGAGCCGTTCACAAACTTCGGCGTCGCCCGCGTCACGCAGGACCTTCGCAAAGGCAACAGCAGCTTTGGCGGGATACTGACGGCCGTTGACCGCAATCTCGACAAGTGGTCTTCGCCTTATCTCACGTCGAGCGCGTATAGCGGCGCGATGGATTTCAGACATCGATTCCTCAACAACAATTACGAGGTATCGGGATCCGTGGACGAAAGCCGAGTGCAGGGGAGCAGCGCCGCCATGCTCGGGGTGCAGCGGAACGCTGTCCATTACTTCCAGCGGCCGGACGCCGGACTTCCTCTCGATTCCTCGCGCACTCAGCTGACTGGTGACGCCGAGGAATTCAAGTTCGACAAGGTCGGCGGGCAGCATCTTCTTTTCGAATCTGCTTATCAGCGCCGATCCCCAGGCTTCGAGGTCAACGACCTTGGCTTCCTCCAGAGAGCTGACCAGCAATCGTGGAATACCTGGGTCGGCTTCTTCGACCGGAAGCAGCGACCACTCTACAATCGCTTCCAATGGAATAACAACTGGTGGCTGTCCTGGACAGCGGCGGGTCTGCCACTTGAGGCTGCGTACAACACGAACACGCACATCACGTTCAAGAACAATTGGGGGTTACACGCCGGTGGAACCGTCGGCCAGCTAGGAACCACGTATGACGATCGGGCCGCCCGCGGCGGTCCAGCAATTCGGCAGGACAGCTACATAGCTCCGTGGATGGGCATCACCGGCGATGACCGCCACTCGCTCGTGCCCTTCATGTGGGTCAACTACTTCCGTGGAAACGGCGGCCGGAATCATTCACTGAGCCTCAGTCCCGAGCTCAATTACAAGATGAGCGGGCAGTTCAGCTCGTCGGTTTCCTTCAACTGGTCTCACAACGTTACCGACCATCAGTGGTACGGCAACTTCGCCGACGCGAGCGGACAGAAGCACTACACGTTCGCGCACCTTGATCAGCACACAAGCTCGGCAACAGTGCGCCTCAACTACACATTCACTCCGGCTCTTTCGCTCCAGACGTACACCCAGCCGTTCGTCTCGAAGGGCACGTACAGCAATGTGCGGCAGCTCTCCGCCAATCCGCGGGCGGCTGCCTACGATGACCGCTATGCACCGTACAACAACCCGTCGGTCACGAGCGATCCTGGTGGATTCAATTTCAAGGAGTTCCAGTCGAACGTCGTCCTGCGTTGGGAATACAAGCCGGGATCAACTCTGTATGCGGTGTGGAATGAAGGGCGGCAGGGATTCGGATCCGAGGCAGGCAACAATAATTTCCAGGGCGACGTGCGCGATCTGCTGCGGCTGCATCCGGCGAACACGTTCCTCATCAAGATGTCGTACTGGCTAAATCGATAAACCGCGGAGCGGAACTTAGAGAACCACGGGCGAGAGTTGCCAGAAGCGTAGCCACCAGACTCGAGATTAACGCCCCGACGCACATTGATGCGGCGGGGCGTTTTGTATACACGGTCGGCCGGAAGCCTGTCACGACTGGCTTGCAGACACGAGTTCAATAGTGATCGGGTGTTTTTCTAGTTGACTGGCCGGGATGCGTGGCGTACTGTG
>JBDUAL010000289.1:0-3598 GCA_040004685.1 Anaerolineaceae bacterium
CATTGCGCAATCAAGTCGCCCGAGGACTTCGCGACGTTCTCCGAGTCGTTCGGCGATGACGTGGTGGTGGCGGTGGACGCGCCGCTGATTGTGGAGCCAGCACGGCGCGCGGAAGCCCAACTGGGAAGCGTGTACGGCAAGTACCACGCCGGCGCGTATTCGGCCAATATGCCGTTTCTCGAGGGCATGAACGGGTTGGCAGGACCAAACCTCGCCAAGCTACTCAAGGCTAAGGGGTTCGAACTGGATCCGGGCAGGGTGACGAAACAAGCACGCGGCCGCTTCGCGCTCGAAGTGTTCCCGCACCCCGCGCACGTTGAGCTGTTTCAGCTGCAGATGGCACTGAAGTACAAGAAGGGTCTGGTGGCATGTCGACGGATTGCGTTAGCGCAGTACCAGGCAAACCTGGCGGGTCTGCTGGCGAGCGAGTTGCCACTCGTCTTGGACGCCCCATTGGTGCGAGAAGCACTTTGCGTGGAGGCGCTGATCGCCAAAGGGAAGGCGCTCAAAAACCTGGAAGACCGGCTGGACGCGTTGACCTGCGCCTACGTTGCGCATCATTGCTGGAGGCATGGACAGGCGGGGTTCCGCGTTTTCGGCTGTAACGAACACGGCTGCATTGTCGTGCCGCGGCGGATTGGCTAGACGGAGTTGGCGCGGCTATGCACCAGGATATCGACTGTAAGTAGGATCTGTCCGAGGTGGATTCCAGCGTGCTCAATCGGATGGAGTAGTGCCTCGCGGCGCGATTCCTCGCGCGGTGTTCCATCGCCCCAAAGTTCCTGCGAGGGGAGCAGTCTCTCATCGAGCGTCGATGGATCGAAGGCCAAGAGTGCCGAGTTGATGTCGGTGGAGACGGTCTTGCCAGCGAACTGAAGGTCGGCGAGGGAGCCGCTCGCGACGAATTCCAGCGAGCGGTCTCGCCTCAAGTCCAAACCGCCGGCGATCCCGAGCACGGATGCCCGCATGTTCCCGAAAACGTGCGTCGCGATAACGAAACAGGAATTCGCCCCGGGAACGCTCGGCGCCCGATTCAACTCGTCCTCCGTCAGCGCGGAAACCGCCGACAGAACATCGCCGACCTTCGTTTGTAGGGCGGAGTTCAACGACTCGAGTTCAGGCGTCATCGTCTTCACATCCGCTCAGGGGCGGTCATCCCCATGAGGTTAAGGACACGGGCGAGGGCGACTTTGGCCGAAAGCACCAGTCGGAGTCGAGCCTTCGTCATCGCCACGTCTTCCGTGATCACTTTCAGGTTCGGGTCGTTATGCTGCTTGAAAGCGTCGTTGAAGCCGTGGAAGGTGTTCGCAAGCTCCATGGCGTAGTGCGGCAGGTGCTGCGGTTCGTAGGTTTGAGCGACCGTTTCGATGACGTCGGTAAGACGCATCATTTCACGGATTAAGGCGAGCTCCGATGGCTGTGTCAGCAGGGTGACGTCGCCGCCGTCTGGAGAGAAACCTTGTTCCGCGGCGCGCTCGAGCATGGAGGCGAGCCGGGCGTGGGCATACTGCACATAAAAGACAGGGTTCTCGCTCGACTGCTTCTTGGCGAGGTCGAGGTCGAATTCCATCTGGGCCCCGGGCGAACGAAGGAGGAAGAAGAAGCGAGCGGCATCCGCGCCCACTTCTTCGATCAGTTCGTCGAGCGTGATGATCTCGCCACCGCGCTTGGAAAGGCGCACGATCTCGCCGCCACGCTTGAGGGTGACGAGTTGATAAAGCAGGACCTGGAGGGCTTCCGAATCCGCCCCGACCGCGCGGGACGCAGTCTTCAGGCGCGAGACATGGCCGTGGTGGTCGGCTCCCCAGACATCAACCACCAGGTCGAAGCGGCGCCCGATGAATTTGTCGAAGTGGTAGGCGATATCGCTGGCGTAGTAGGTTGGGCGGCCGTCCGAACGGATAACAACGTTGTCTTTGTCTTCGCCAAGTTCACTGGATGCGAACCAGACGGCCCCTTCGCGCTCCACCAATTGGCCGTGCTCGCGGAGCAGGGCCATCGCGTTGTCGAAGCGTCCTTCGGGCGTGTAGAGCGACTTTTCGCTGAACCATTCGTCGTAGTGGACGCCAAAGGTCTTGAGAGTGGCGCGAATGTGGCGGACCATGACTTCGATCCCCAGGGCGCCAAGCGCGGTGGGGCCTGGTTCGCCCGCAGGGCGGAGGAACTGGTCGCCCCCTTCGTCCTTGATCTCACGCGCCAGGTCGATCATGTACTCGCCGGGGTAGCCGTCCTTGGGGATGTCCACGGCGCGGTTGAAGAGCTGTTGGTAGCGGGCGTAGAGCGTCTCCGAGAATGTGTCGGTTTGCGTGCCTGCGTCGTTGACGTAGTACTCCCGTTCGACGCGATAACCGGCCGCGGCGAGGGCGGATGCGAGAGCGTCACCGATCGCCGCTCCCCGGCCGTTGCCCACGTGGAGGGGGCCGGTCGGGTTGGCCGAGACGAACTCTACCTGCGCGCTCTTTCCCGCTCCCACCGTGATGTCAGCGTAGGCTGGACCAGTCGCAATGACGTGCTCGACCTGCTGCTGCAAAAACGAGGTTGAGATGCGGATGTTAATGAAGCCGGGCGGGGCAATGGCGGGTGAGTCGATTGCCGCATCGGCGGCGATGTGGCGGGCGATGACCTTGGCGATTTCCAGTGGAGGCTTCATGGCGGCGCGTGCCAGCCGCAGAGGGAGCGTGCTGGCGAAATCGCCGTTCGCGGTATCCTTGGGGCGCTCGATTGCCGTTCCCGGCACGGCTACATCGGGAAGTTCTCCCGAAGCGATGGCCGAGCGAACGGCCTGGGAGAGAAGGCCCTCAAGGTAGAGGCGGATGTCGCGCGTATCTGGCATGGAACGTACAGGGTAGGTGTTAACCAGTATTTGGTGAAGCGTCCATCCGCCTGGGCTTAGCGTTCGCTGAAAGGGTAGCCGCCGCAGCGCGCGAGGTCGGCTACATCGCGGGCTGCCTGTTCTGCGTTTTCGATGACCTCCACGGGGTACGCGTAGCGTTCGCGGTGGCGTTCGAACTCATCGATGTCGATCAATTCGATGCACCCGTTGGCCCGGACGGTGACATCCAGATCCAGGTCAACGTAGCCGATCTGGCAACCGTCGAATGATGGTGGCGTAGTGATGTTGCAATACCAGAGGGCAAGCTGGCAGCCCGGCCGCGAGAGGCGAAAGACGTTGTACCAGCGGTTTCGCCAGAAGTAGACACGGCTATCGTAGGGGGAACGGAATTCGCCTCGACTCGTGAAAATCGGCGTGCGGGCGCGGTACTGGGCGATGATCAGCGTGCCATCGTCTGAAAGTACCTGAAACGGTTGAATCCAGTGTGCGGCGCCGTCGTACTTCGTGGCCCGAAGGAGGATGCGTGAGCCCGGAGTGGCCTGCGGGGTTCGTTGAAGCTCCATTAACGAATCATACACAGGCATCCGCTTCCGAACGGCGGCGTTACGTGAAGTCCCGCAAAATCGCTGCTTTAGCTGTTGGCTAACGTGAGGCCAGCGAACGTCCCGGCGACGATCGCTACCGTGCCAACGGTGGCGCAGAAGGCCACTGCGCGCGTGCTGAAGGTTTCGCGAACGTCGGCGCGGAGGGGGGCCGCGTTGGGAT
>JBDUAL010000290.1:0-3595 GCA_040004685.1 Anaerolineaceae bacterium
GCAACCTAGTGATTAAGAGTCACTTGCTCTGCCAATTGAGCTACCGGCCCCACTGCCCGCAAGCGTACGCAATCGTCACGCTTCGGAAAAGCTCGAATGTACTCTACGCGGCGACCGTGGGGTCTCGCCCAGGACCAAGCCTCTCTTGCCGAACGAGTGTGTGCACCGCGCCGTATACGACAGCCACTTCCCTTATTGGCACAGGGTGGGCAATAATGCGCCGCGACGTCGGTGAGCTATCGTCGTTATCGATTGAGTTGATGCTGATGGGTCTCTGGCCCGCCCGCTGACTTGACGGTGATAGGGGCTTCCGTTTCAATCACGCTGCGCAGGCAGACGCGTTGGAACGGAGGTCTTTTGGATGGCTCGCCAGGCTCAGTCTCCGATCGGCGGGGCGCTCCGGGTTCGCCCGGGCAAACCACCAACTTTGTGGGGAAGTGTCGGAATTGGCAGACGAGCATGACTTAGGATCATGTGCCGCAAGGCGTGGGAGTTCGAGTCTCCTCTTCCCCACATCACTCGAAACACCATGGGGATCGTGGCGGCCTTTGGCCGCACCCGGCCTGAACCGCCGGGAGAGAAGGGAGAAGGGATGTCGCTACTCGAGGTCAAGGACCTGCGCACGTACTTCTACACGCAGGAAGGTGTCGTCAAAGCGGTTGATGGCACTTCATACGTGGTGGAAGAGGGCGAGACGCTGGGGTTGGTAGGAGAGTCGGGTTGTGGCAAGAGCGTTTCCGCACTCTCTATCCTCCGCCTGATCCCTCAACCTCCCGGTAAGATCGTCTCCGGTGAAATCATCTTTCAGGGCCGGGACATCCTTAAGCTGGATGAGGACGAAATCCGCAAGATCCGCGGAAACGACATCGCCATGGTGTTTCAAGAGCCCATGACGTCCCTCAACCCAGTTCTCACCATTGGTCGACAGATGACCGAAGCCCTTGAGCTTCACATGGATCTGCACGGCAAAGCTGCTCGTGACCGCGCGGCTGAACTGCTCGAGATGGTAGGGATTCCGGAGGCCAAAGGGCGTCTGGATGACTACCCGCACCAGTTTTCGGGTGGTATGCGCCAGCGTGTGATGATCGCGATGGCGATGAGCTGCAACCCGAAACTACTGCTGGCTGACGAGCCGACGACCGCGCTTGATGTCACGATCCAGGCTCAGATTCTTGAGGTCATGAGCCGACTTAGCCGGGAGTTCGGGACTGCCGTTATCATCATTACCCACAACCTGGGCGTGGTTGCGCGCTACGCGGACCGCGTCAACGTGATGTATGCCGGGAAAGTTATCGAGACGGCCTCGGCGACCGAGCTTTACGCAAACCCCAAGCACCCGTACACCGTTGGGCTGCTGAACTCGGTCCCTCGCCTGGACGAAACTCGCAAGGAGAAACTCGTCCCAATCGAAGGGCTCCCGCCGGACCTTGCGCATCTACCGGCAGGCTGCCCCTTCTACCCACGATGCGCCTGGCGCGTCGATGTCTGCAAGGAAGAATATCCACCGTTCAAGCTCGTGGCTGAGAAGCACTACACTGCGTGCTGGGAGTCCGAACGCGTCCATCGGGAGGTGCCAGTTGGCGCAGCAAGCTAGTAGTTCAGGCCGCCAGCGCGTCGGGACAATCGGTGAGACGCTCGTCGACGTCCAAGATCTGAAGGTCTATTTCCCCGTCTCGGCGGGTATCATCTTTCAACGCAAAGTCGCCGACGTACGGGCGGTCGATGGTGTGAGCTTCCAAGTTCGTCGAGGCGAGACACTCGGCCTCGTTGGCGAATCCGGCTGCGGCAAGAGCACCACCGGCAAGGCCGTGCTTCAACTCACCCGGCCCACTGAAGGCACGGTTGGTTTCGAAGGCACCGATCTGACGAAGATCAAGGGCAGTGAGCTTCGCCGCTTTCGTCGCAAGATGCAGATGATCTTCCAGGATCCCTACGCGAGCCTTAACCCGCGCATGTCGGTCGGGAGCATTATCTCCGAGCCGATCACCATCCATAAGCTTGCCAGCGGCAAGGAAAAGAAAGAGAAGGTGCAGAACCTTCTTCAGACCGTGGGCCTTAACCCTTACTTCGCGAACCGCTTCCCGCACGAATTCTCGGGCGGCCAGCGGCAGCGCATCGGCATCGCCCGCGCGCTGGCGGTTGAGCCGGACTTCATCGTCTGCGACGAGCCGGTCTCGGCCCTCGACGTTTCGATCCAGGCTCAGATCATCAACCTCCTGCAAGACCTGCAGGATCAGTTCAACCTTACCTACCTTTTCATCGCCCACGACCTCTCGGTTGTGCGCCACATCAGCGATCGTGTGGCCGTCATGTACCTCGGGCACATCATGGAGCTCACGGACCGCGACTCAATCTTTGAGAACCCGCTTCATCCGTACACCAAGGCGCTCATGTCTGCCGTCCCGATCCCGGATCCGGAGATCGAACGGAAGCGCGAACGCATCATTCTCCTCGGTGACGTTCCAAGCCCGTTACGACCGCCAAGCGGCTGTGTTTTCCACACTCGCTGCCCCATCGCCATCGACGAATGCCGCACCCGGGTGCCGGACTGGCGCAACGTGGGCACGGCCGAAAAAGAGCATTGGGTTTGGTGCCACCGGGTGGACGCCAACCAGCACAGCAACACCGGCGCAGTCGCCGGGGTTTAAACGACGTTCGGTTTCGGCAACAACTCAAGGGGCCCGTCCGAGTGACGGGCTCCTTGTTGTTCGAGTGAGCGAGTCCTCGCGTTCTCCGGTAGAGTGGCCGTATTCCAATTGAGGTCGCGTGCTAATGCCGAACCTTCCCGGGATGGGCAACCCGCCAACGATGCCCGCGCAATACGCGACGCTCGTCGGGCGCGTGCTTCAGTACTCGGAAGCAGTTGTCCAGGGCCTGACAGTTGAGCAGCTCTGCGAAACCCGCGGCGGTGTTACGAACTCGATCGGCTGGGACGTGTGGCACGTCGTCCGTACCATCGACAACATCATCCACTTCGTCTTCGAACGTGAGCAGCCGGTCTGGCTGCGAGACGGCTTCGATGCGAAGTGGGGCCTCCCGAGAGTCGACCAGGGTACCGGCCAGGACCCGAATGATGCCTACTCGATGACGTTTCCGGCACCCGACGAGTTCACCAGCTACACGCGAGCCGTGGCGGATGCTGTGGTCCCGCGCATCGAGGCGATGACCATGGACTACCTCTCGGGCGTCCTTTTCATCCGTCCCTGGGGGGACATCCCACGGATGGAAGCGATTGGCCACGGACTCATTGGCCACGGCAACGGCCACCTCGGCCGGGCATCCTATGCGAGGGCTCTTTACGGCTTGAAGGGCTTGCCCTACTAACGGTTCGCCGCTACGCATCCAGGTTGTAGAGCGCGCGAGCGTTCTCGCCCAGGAGGCGCCTGCGTCTTCGGTCGCTCAGCTTCGCGGCATTCGCCTTGACCTGCTCCAACGCGTTCTCACTTGAGTCGATGTGTGGATAGTCCGAGCCCCAAAGGAACTGCGACTCACCGAGTGAGTCCATCAGGTGGTCGACGTACGGTTCCCGAGGTTCCACTACGTAGAACACGTTTCGTTTCATGTACTCACTCGGCTCCAGCTTCGTTTTCTCCGC
>JBDUAL010000291.1:0-3594 GCA_040004685.1 Anaerolineaceae bacterium
CCAGTTGTCGAGCGCGACGGCCGTTGTGTAGGCGATGCAGTAGGCCCGTGCCCGGTTGCGTTCGAACGCGTTCCACACATCGGGGATATGCCATTCCATCTCCAACTCCGGGAGGACGGACCTAGGCATGGAGATCTTGAGGCTCGTCCCCGTCGATTGGAGGAAGCGGCTGGGCGGCAGCTTTTTGGCCGCCGCCGTGTTCCAGAGTCGGGCGTACGCGCCCGCCTCTACCACGGTTCTGTCCCAGCGCGGCGAGGTGGACCAGGAGTACTTTTCCTTCCAGTTCTGCCCGGTCGGTTTCGGAATCGTCTCCTTGTTCCACGGGTGGTAGGGGCTGAGTGGGCCGCCCGCCGGGTCCGTCGCGAAGTTCTTGCCTTCCCAGTTTTCGTAGTAGCTATGCTCGACGAACTCCTCGAAGCCGAGGTTGAGCGCCTGCAGACTGGTCGTCCGCAATTCGCCATCGATAACCGCGCCCGGCGTGGCCCAGCGGCGATCCCCCCAGGCGTCACAGTTCTTATAGGTCGCGTCGTAGGCGTCCGGGTCGTCCCAGATGCCGAGATCGATCATGCTTTTGGCGCGCGCACCAACCTGTTTGTATGCCGGGTTCACGTCGTAGAAGAACTCCGTCAGGTCATCCCAGATCGCCGCCGTTTTCTTGGCGTAGTCGAAGAACTGGGCGAGGCGGTTGTAGAACTCGTTCATCGTGGTTGTAGTAAGCGTGACGCTGATGCCGCCGGGCACGATCGTCTGGGGGTGCGGGTACTTCGCCCCGAGCAGCACGTAGGCCTCGCGCGCAACGCGCGTCATGTGCAGCGCTTCAACGTACAGCTTGCCCGAAAGCGGGTTCATGTCCTCCATCAGGGCGCCGAGCGTGCCGTAGCCGTGGAGGGCGGCGCCGGCCGCGGGCGTGCGCTGGGCTCGCTCCCAGATCTCCGGGTTCGTCGCTTCCACGATCAGCTGGGAATAGTCCGGGCCGGCGAGCAGGAAGAGGTGGAGGGGATGGTCATAAAGGAACTCCGTCGCCAGCAGCATGTTGCGCACGACGACACCGAGCGGCGGCGGCTGCACTGGGAAGGCCATCTCCAGCGCCAGCGCCGAACAGGTTCCGTGGACGCCACCACAGACGCCGCAGGCGCGACTCGTGATGAAGATCGCGTCCCGCGGATCGCGCCCGAGCATGATTACTTCGTAGCCGCGGAAAAGCGTCGCCATCGAGTTTGCCTCGATTACCCGGCGCTGTTCCAGGTCCGCTACGGCGTGGAAGGCCAGCGCACCGGCGACGCGCGTCACCGGGTCGAAATCCACGCTCCGAATGTGGCCATTGCGCGCCAACAGGTCGCGAATCTGGTCCTCGCTCAACTCACGCGGAAGCGAACCCACCGCCCTGTTGCTGGTGGAGTACGGATCGGCGACGCCCTCCTTGAGGTACGGGCGGCCGTTTTCATCGAACTCGACCGGCAGATTCTTAAAGCACAAGTGTTATCTCCCCTCTCCGTATAGGACGCCGCGAATTGCTGAGATGTGGCCATCCACCGCCTGCAGCCCACCACGCAGTTCGAGTAGCGCCCCGCGGATGGTGGTCAACCGCTCGGGGAGCGGTTCGGTGTTGCCGGCGATCGCCTCCAGGCCCCCCGCCAGCCGCGCAAGGTGGCTCCCGGCGCCCGTACCCGCGCGGCGCAGGTGGTACACGACAAGGATGAGGTACGTCGCAAGCACGACCACCACCAGCGCGACAACCACAATGGTCGTAAGCGTCAGGATCGTCAGCATCGTGCGTTCCTTTCGAGGGCGGACCGGAGATTCATCGCACCCGCCCCGCGAGCGTTTCCTTCATCGCGCGAGAATGTTGTTCGATCAGGCCCGCATGGCCGAGGATGCTGGTCGCTACGCTGATCGTTTGATCAAGCGCCGGGATGGCTGCCGTGTTGTTGGCGATCCCGACTCCGGCGGTGAGCGTCTTTTCGCTGTAGCGGTCGATCCCCCGGGCCGAGCGGAAGAGCCGATGGAGCAGGAAAACCGTGATCGGCAGAATCACGAAGACGGCGGCGGCCAACACTACCCACCAGATGACGTATACGGCCACGCGTGTGCCAGTGATGAGCATCACCGGATCGAGTTCAGCCATTTGCGGGGCCCTGCCTTCCGACCGCCACGAACGCGGCCACGAGGTGCTCGTCGATAACGATTAGGCCGCCGTCGATCGTCGAGAGGCCGTCGTTGAGTTGGATAACCAGGGGGGCTAGCGCCCCCGTCTGGGTCTCTATCGCACGAACGCCGAGGGTGATCTTGGCGAGGAAGCTCGTGGGCGAGCCACCAACCCTGTCGAGGCGATCAACGATCACCACCAGGTAACGGATGAGCATGGAAAAGAAGGCCACGATCGCCAGGGCGGAACATACGGTAAGGAGAATGATCATCGAGGCTCCACTCGTGACTGGTTCATAGCCGCTGCACCATCGCGCACATCGGGCATGAGGGACAGGATTCGGCGTGCTGCTCGATGCGGCTAGACGCGAGCGCGATGCCGCCGGCCGCATCCAGGATGCCCGCCGCTGTTTCGTTCGTCCGCCGCAGCAGGTCGATGTGGATCGTGTTGTTGGCGATCCGCTGGCCGCCCACCCAGATAGCGTTCACGCCCGTCAGGATCCGCTCCGCGCTCCGAGCAATCAGCGTCAGCAGCCCCGCCACGACCAGCAGGACGACCACTGCGATTCCCAACGAGAGGCCCCACACCGTGTACAACGCCTGGTCGCTCAGCAAGAAGAGCATCAGTACGTCTCCTTTCGTGTTCGGTTCATCGAGCGTGGACGGGGCCGGCGAGCGCACTCGCGACATCGAGGCCGTCTCGTTCGATCGAATGGGCCGTGACTTCGATGTCGCTGGCGACGCCGTTCACTTCGTCCAGCGCCCAGATCGGCGCCGTGTTCGCGACAATCTGAGCGGCGGCGGCGAGGCAGCGCCCCGCCTCCAGTTCGATCGCGCGGGCCGCCGCGAGTATCAGCAGTAGGAGTGCCGCGACAACGAGGACGAGAACCACCGCAACCGCGAGGGCGATCCCCCAGACGGTGTAGAGGCCTGAATCGCTGACAAGGAAGGCAACGGCGAACACGGGTTACTTCTCCTCCTCCGATTTGGGTGGCGTGTCAGTCGGGACGGCGCTTTCGAACCGGCTGGGCGGGGCGCCCAACCCGTCGGCCGGGGCCCGCCACGACGCGGTCGGCAGGCCTTCCTTGCCAGGCTTCTTGGCGCCGTGGAATTGGAGCTTGTCGTAGAAGTAGTGGGACACCCGTTCCGGCGCCGAGAGCCCTTCAACGTTGCCCCAGCCGCTTGGCACCTGGCCCGTGCGGTCCCAACGTGTCTCGCGGTTCTGGTAGCGCCGAGTGAGGCGCCGTAGCCGCCGGACCACTGATCCCGTCGTGCGCGAGGCTGTGCTCGACAGTCGCGAGCCAGGCGGACTCTTAAAGAATGGCGAAAACTTGTCGGGAAAGCCCGGCATCGTGCAACCGATGCACACCGCGCCCACGTTCATGCAGCCGCCCATATGGTTGATCGCTCCGCGGGACGTGATGTTGCACTGGACAACCGGCCCCCAAC